>JBEDHB010000017.1:0-12929 GCA_041174325.1 Pseudomonadota bacterium | reverse complement strand
ATATTAAAAATCAGCCTGTAAGTCTTATATAAAAGATAGGGTAAACCCAAATTTTTCTTGCATTGCACAAGATTTAATCCTACAATAATTTCATTGATGTCAACCTTGATTTACTTAAAGTCGTTCTTTAATTATTAAGTTTGCATTCTACTGATGTCTCCTCCACCCAAACATTGGTGGATTTCAACCCGGGATTGATTCCCGGGTTTTTTTTGATATACAATTCAATGTTTTACGGAATTACCGATTCGGTCAGCGGTAATTTGTTAGACCAATTGAGGGATTTGATCTGCGAGCCTGCAATCATAAGCGGAGCCAAAGTGTAATTTCTGAGTTGGAGTGTGTTGACCAAACAATTTGAAAGTAATCATGAAAACCTTTTCCGCAAAACCGCATGAGGTAAAGCGCGAGTGGTACGTGATTGACGCTACGGACAAAGTCCTCGGTCGTGTCGCCAGTGAAGTGGCACTCCGTTTACGCGGCAAGCACAAACCCGAATTTACCCCGCACGTCGACACTGGCGACTTCATTGTCGTTATCAACTCATCCAAACTTCGCGTGACCGGGAGTAAGGGTCTGAATAAGATTTATTACCGTCATAGTGGCTATCCTGGTGGTATTAGCTCGACCAACTTTGACAAGATGCAAGCTCGCTTTCCAGCGCGCGCTCTTGAGAAGGCAGTGAAAGGCATGTTGCCCAAAGGCCCCCTTGGCTACGCCATGATCAAGAAGCTCAAAGTCTATGGCGATGCTACGCATCCCCACACGGCTCAACAGCCTAAACCTCTAGAGATTTAAGGAAGCGATATGTACGGAAATTGGAACTACGGAACAGGACGTCGAAAGAGCTCAGTAGCTCGCGTCTTCATTAAATCAGGTAAGGGTGAGATTACCGTAAATGGCAAGCCCATTGACGCTTATTTTGCTCGTGAAACGTCACGCATGATCGCCCGTCAGCCTTTAGCGCTCACTAGTAACTTAACCACGTTTGATATTCAGGTGAACGTTAGCGGCGGTGGTGAGACCGGCCAAGCTGGCGCAGTGCGTCATGGTGTAACCCGTGCGTTGATTGATTATGACGCGGCCCTTAAGCCAACCCTGTCAAAAGCTGGATTGGTGACTCGCGATGCCCGCGAGGTTGAGCGTAAGAAAGTTGGCTTGCATGGCGCACGCCGTCGTAAGCAATTTAGTAAGCGTTAAGCGACACCAAAATGTCTGGAAGGGGCCGCTAATGCGGCCCTTTATTTTTATACAATTTGTTTATCGATAAGTAGCGATGGAGAAGAGCATGATTAAAGTCGGCATTGTGGGTGGTACGGGGTATACGGGCGTTGAACTACTGCGCCTGTTAGCCCAGCATCCTCAGGTCCAACTGCACTCGATTACTTCTCGTTCCGAGGCTGGGATGGCCGTTGCGGAGATGTTTCCCTCGCTACGTCATCGAGTGGATTTGAAATTTACCACTCCAGAGAATGCCAAGCTTACCGAGTGCGATGCCGTATTTTTTGCAACGCCCCATGGTGTGGCGATGGCTCAGGCAAAAGAATTACTAGCGGCTAATGTGAAGATATTGGATCTCGCGGCAGACTTTCGTCTTCAAGACACCAAGGTCTTTGAACAATGGTACGGAATGCCTCACGCATGCCCAGATATTTTGAAGGAGGCGGTTTATGGCTTGCCTGAAATTAATCGAGAGAAAATCAAAAATGCTCGGGTCGTTGGTTTGGCCGGTTGTTATCCAACATCAGTGCAGTTGGGGCTTGCTCCATTGTTATCGCCAAAGAATGGCTATGCAAAGCCGCTAATAGATGCCCAACGAATCATTGCTGACTGTAAATCGGGTACTTCAGGCGCAGGTCGCAAAGCCGAAATCGCTACTTTACTATCCGAGGCGAGCGATAATTTCAAGGCGTATGCTGTCAAGGGCCATCGTCATTTACCCGAGATTACGCAAGGCTTGAAGGCGATTGCTGAGCATGATCAAGTGGCCTTAACTTTTGTGCCCCATTTGACCCCGATGATTCGGGGGATCCATTCGACTTTATATGTTCAGTTAACGCCAGAGGGTAGTTCGGTTGACTTTCAGGGGCTGTATGAAGGTTTTTATGCCAATGAGCCCTTTGTGGATGTGTTGCCGCCAGGAAGCCACCCAGAAACCCGTTCAGTGCGGGGTAGTAATGGCATGAAGATGGCTGTTCATCGGCCCGGCGGCGGTGATATCCTGGTGATTTTGGTGGTTGAAGATAATTTAGTAAAAGGTGCCTCGGGCCAAGGTGTCCAGTGCCTAAACTTAATGTTTGGCTTTCCTGAATCCATGGGCCTAGAGCAGATCGCCCTAATGCCGTGATTCACCTTGTGCAAATAGGGGAATTAAAGCCTACAATCAGTCGTATAGACCTCTAAAAAGGAGTAACGATGACCGCTACCAATACCGCTGTTGATCAAGCCTCGGCAATGGCTGAGCCACCGGTTCCATTGATTTTTACTGACAGTGCAGCCGCTAAGGTTGCCGACTTAATTGCCGAAGAGGGAAATTCTGAGCTAAAGCTTCGTGTCTTTGTTCAGGGTGGTGGATGTTCTGGATTTCAGTATGGGTTTACCTTCGATGACGCCGTCAACGAGGATGACACCAGTTTTGAAAAAAATGGAGTGACTTTGTTGGTGGATTCGATGAGCTTTCAGTATCTGGTGGGCGCAGAGATTGACTATAAAGAAGATATCAATGGTTCACAGTTTGTGATCAAAAATCCCAATGCAACGACCACGTGTGGTTGCGGCTCATCCTTCTCAGCCTAATTGATCATTAGGCAGATTAAGCGGGATACAGCGCCCCAAGGATTCTCGAACCTTTTGCTCCAGTAACGGCCGGCACATTTGCTGGCCGTTTTTGCATGAAGGCCCAAGCCAACCAGGCAAATGCCAGACTTTCAACCAGTTGAGGATCAATCCCGAATTGGGCTGATGATGCAATCTTTAGATTCGGAAGCTGATGACGTGCCTGAATTTTAAGGAGCTCAAGTAAAGCAATATTCCTTACACCGCCCCCACACACAATCAGGGTCTGAGTATTGCTCGCAAAGGAGCGTAATGCATTGAGGATGCTATCAATCGTGAGCTGCAAGAGAGTAGCTTGAACATCTTCAGGAGCAAGCGAGAGCCCGCTCATTAAATCGTTTAGCCAGTGCAAATTAAAGTGATCACGACCTGTACTCTTTGGAGGGAGTTTTGCAAAGTAAGGGTCTCGCAACATCCGTGCTAAAAGTTCTGAATCGGGTGTGCCCGAACTGGCCCACCGTCCATCATCGTCAAACGCCTTCCCATGATGGTGATGCACCCAGGCATCGAGCAATAAATTGCCTGGCCCACAATCAAAACCAGCCACCTCACCGGATGTTGGAAGAATCGTTAAATTAGCAATCCCCCCAATATTCAAAATGGCACGATTTTCAAGAGGGTCATAAAACTGTTCATGATGAAAAGCGGGCACTAGAGGCGCACCTTGGCCGCCAGCGGCCATATCCCGCGCACGAAAGTTAGCAATAACATTAATCCCAGTGAGCTCAGCCAATAAGGCCGGATTAAGGCTCTGATGGGTATAGCTTTTGAGATGATCGGATGATGGTTGATGACGCAGTGTTTGCCCATGGGCGCCAATTGCGCATATATCGCTTGGCTGAACATTTTGAATCCGCAACAGTTCTTGGCATACCTGTGCATACGCAGTTGCAAGCGCATTAGCTGCAAGGTGTTCGCGGTGAAGCTCGTTGTTCGTACTAAATTGAAGCTCTGCAAATTCAGACTTCAGGTGCGCATCAAACCTGACACTGTGAGACTGAATCAGACGGGCTTTACCAGCGGCATCGATTTCGGCCAAGACCGCATCAATACCATCGAGGCTGGTTCCCGACATGAGCCCAATCAATAGGGAGCTCGGGGCGTTTGCTTGATTAGAATTCAAGGCTGTGGCGAACTTTCTTGAGAATGCGACAATATCACGTTAATGATATTAAACCCTTAATTTAACTGAAAAATTTAGGCATGAGTACAAAACCCTATCCAGTGACGCCACGCGTTCTTGAGGCCATGACTGTCACAAAGCGTGGTTGTGAGGAGTTATTGGTCGAGGCAGATTGGCTTCAAAAATTAGCACGCAGTGAGGCAACCCACAAACCCTTACGCATTAAATTAGGCTTGGATCCAACTGCGCCGGATATTCATTTGGGACATACCGTCGTTTTAAATAAGTTGCGACAGCTACAAGATCTAGGCCATACCGTCATTTTCTTGATTGGCGACTTTACAAGCATGATCGGGGATCCGTCGGGGCGCAATAGTACCCGTCCGCCATTAACCCCTGAAGAAATTGCAGTCAATGCAAAAACCTATTATCAGCAAGCCAGCATCATCTTAGATCCCACCAAAACCGAAGTGCGTTATAACAGCGAGTGGTGCGACGCCTTGGGCGCGCGCGGCATGATTACTTTAGCCGCTAAATACACAGTGGCTCGCATGCTGGAACGCGATGACTTTACGAAGCGCTATCGTGGTGGTGTACCGATTTCTGTGCATGAGTTCTTGTATCCATTAATGCAGGGTTATGACTCAGTGGCTTTGCAAAGTGATTTAGAGCTTGGAGGCACTGATCAAAAATTTAATCTTCTCGTGGGTCGCGAACTACAAAAAGAGTATGGCCAAGAGCCGCAATGCATCTTGACGATGCCTCTTTTGGTGGGCCTGGATGGGGTTGAGAAGATGAGTAAGTCAAAGGGTAATTACATCGGTATCAACGAGCCCGCTAATGAGATGTTTGGAAAGGTGATGAGTATTTCGGACGAGCTAATGTGGAGCTACTTCACATTGCTGTCATTTAGACCCATGGCTGAGATTGATCTCATGAAGCAAGAGGTCGCTGCGGGCCGAAATCCACGGGATTGCAAAGTGTTATTGGGTCAAGAGATTGTGGCGCGCTTTCACTCGCAGGGGGCTGCAGAGAAAGCACTCGAAGACTTTAATCATCGCGCCAAAGGTGGAATACCTGATGACATTCCTGCGCTTGAGTTAACGGGGGCTCCACTGGGTATTGCTGCTCTTTTGAAAGCCGCCAATTTAGTACCCTCGACCTCGGAGGCCAATCGCAACATCGAGCAACATGGCGTACGAATTGATGGGGCAGCGGTAAGTGATAAGGCCCTGAAACTAGGGCCCGGTACCTATGTAATCCAAGTCGGCAAGCGCCGCTTTGCCAAAGTCACGCTTTTAAAATAAGCTAACTCAATCAAGCAGATCCAAGTTCGCTGAGCTGCTTGGGGCCTTTAGGCCAAAATGTTCATAACATTGACGGGTGGCGACCCGACCACGTGAAGTGCGTTGTAAATAACCTTGCTGAATCAGAAAGGGTTCCAACACGTCTTCGATCGTGTCACGTTCTTCGCCAATAGCTGCGGCTAAATTATCAATACCGACTGGACCACCATTAAATTTATGCAAGATCGCTTCGAGGAGTTTGCGATCCATTACATCAAAGCCCATTGGATCAACGTCTAGCATGGCCAAGGCGGCATCAGCCATTGACTTGGTAATTACCCCGCTTCCCTTTACTTCTGCATAGTCCCGAACTCTGCGAAGCAAGCGGTTCGCAATCCGAGGTGTACCGCGGGCTCGACGGGCGATCTCACTCGCTCCCTGCGGATCAATTTGTGCATTGAGTAATGCAGCTGATCGCTCAATGATTCTCGTGAGTTCGGCTGAGGAATAAAACTCCAGTCTTGCCACAATCCCAAAGCGATCACGCAAGGGGTTTGTTAACATACCAGCTCGCGTCGTAGCCCCAATCAAGGTAAAGGGCTTGAGGTCTAACTTGACACTGCGAGCCGCGGGACCTTCACCAATCATGATATCGAGTGAGTAATCCTCAAGAGCTGGATAGAGAATTTCTTCAACCACCGGTGAAAGTCGATGAATCTCATCAATAAATAAGACATCATTTTCTTCGAGGTTAGTGAGAAGCGCGGCAAGATCACCGGGGCGATCCAATACCGGGCCACTAGTTTGTCGAAGATTAACTCCAAGTTCTCGGGCAATGATGTGCGCTAAGGTCGTTTTGCCTAAACCTGGTGGCCCGAACAATAAAACATGATCTAAGGCTTCTTTACGTTTACGGGTTGCATTGATAAAGATTTCGAGTTGCGAGCGCGCCTTGCTTTGACCAACGTATTCATCCAACTGTTTTGGGCGAAGAGCGCGCTCAAACACGGCTTCGGCTTGCCCAACCCCAGGGCTGACAATCCGTTCATCACCGTCATCGGCATCTAAGTTATCAGTATGAATTGCCATGACTTAACCTTTTGAAAGGGATTTGAGGGCGATCTTAATCCCATCGGAGACACTCGCATCGGCAGGGATTTGACGAACGGCAAGATGCGCTTCTTTATCCGAGTATCCTAAAGAAACCAATGCCTGAATCACCTCAGAGGTGGTATCGGGTTGGCCGGAGGCATATTGAGCAATTCCTAAATCGGGGGCTAACTTACCTTTGAGTTCTAACAAAAGCCGCTCAGCCGTCTTTTTCCCAATACCAGGAACTCGGACCAGAGCACCTGGATCTTGGGTAGTAATTGCTTGAATCAACTCGCCCACACTCATACCCGATAGCACCGCCAGAGCAGTGCGTGCCCCAACCCCGCTGATTTTAATAAGAGATCGAAAGGCATTGCGTTCGGCTTCAGTTGCAAAACCAAATAACTGCTGTTGATCCTCACGCACATGAAAGTGCGTGAGTAGGGTAATCACTTGACCGACAGCTGGTAGTTGATAGAGGGTACTCATGGGCACGTCAACTTCGTAGCCGACACCATGGCAATCAATCAGCAACTTGGGAGCTGAAATCGTAATGAGCGTGCCATGGATGCGTCCAATCATGACTCTATCTTAACGCTTTGCTTTACTCATTTGAACTTGATGATGGTGAGCTGCGCAAATAGCGACCCCGAGTGCATCGGCTGCATCGGTAGACGGACTTTTTTTGAGCTTGAGTAAGCGCTTCACCATTTCTTGCATTTGTATTTTATTGGCCCGACCGGTACCGACGATCGCTTGCTTCACGCCGCGCGCACTATATTCAGAGACAGAAAGACCGGTCGATACAAGGGCGGCAATCACAGCACCTCGCGCTTGACCCAACATTAGTGTGGAGCGCGGATTGACATTTAAAAAGATTTCCTCAATGGCAGCCGCATCGGGTTGATAGCAAAGTAATATCTCCTGTACGCCCTGATACAAGGTGCCAAGACGATGAGGCAAACCCAAGGCAACCTCGCCACTTTCAATCGTTCCTGAACTAATGTAGCGTAATTGTTGACTTTCAAGCTCAATCACTCCAAAGCCAGTGGTTCGTAAGCCAGGATCGATACCTAACCAGCGCATGGTTAATGTCTAAAGTGCCGAGTGCTAGTGAACACCATCGCAATCCCATGCTCATCGGCAGCGTCAATGATTTCTTGATCTCGAATTCCGCCGCCTGGTTGAATAACAGTGGTTGCGCCAGCAGAAACAACAAAATCTAGACCATCTCGAAATGGAAAAAAAGCATCACTAGCGACCGCAGATCCAATTAGGCTCAAGCCAGCGTGCGCAGCCTTAATGCTCGCGATTCGGGCTGAGTCAATACGGCTCATTTGCCCAGCACCGATCCCTAAGGTCATGCCATTGGCGCAATACACAATTGCATTGGACTTAACAAATTTGGCGACTCGCCAGGCAAACATTAAATCCGCTAATTCGGTGGGGCTTGGCTGACGCTTTGTCATCACCTTTAATTCTTGGGGAAGTACATTTTTTGAATCACTCGATTGCACTAAAAGACCGCCCCCAACGCGTTTGAGGTCAAACTGATTTAGAGGAATGGCCTCTTCGTTGGGAAGCGGAATTTCGAGCAGACGGACATTTTGTTTAGAAGCAAAAATTGCCTTAGCAGACTCGGTAAAGGAGGGTGCGATGAGCACTTCAACAAATTGCTTCGCAATCGCTAAGGCACAGGTTTCATCGCAGGGACGATTGAGTGCAATGATTCCGCCAAAAGCAGAGGTTGGATCGGTTTGCAATGCTTTGAGATAGGCTTTTTCTGCGGTATCCGCTATCGCCACACCACAAGGGTTTGCATGTTTAATAATCACGCACGCGGCTTGATCACGACTGATGGATTTGACGCATTCCCAAGCGGCATCGGAATCGGCAATATTATTAAAGGATAGTTCCTTACCCTGAAGTTGTTGGTAATGGGCCAGGCTACCAGAGGGCGCTGCGAGGTCTTTGTAAAACGCAGCCGATTGATGAGGGTTCTCACCATAGCGCATTTCTTGAACGCGCTCAAATGCTAAATGCAGGGTCTGTGGATAGGGATGGCGCTTGTGATGATCTTGCGTATCGTTCAAAGAACTTAAGTAGTTTGCAATCGCTCCATCGTATTGAGCGGTATGGGCAAACACTTTTTTAGCAAGCGCCAAGTTGGTTGCAAACGAAACTGTATTCTGATTACGACGCATCTCTTCTAAAACGAGCTCGTAATCGGCTGGGGAGATGAGTACCGTGACATCTTGATGATTCTTGGCGGCGGCTCGCAACATGGCAGGTCCGCCAATATCAATGTTTTCAATCGCCTCCTCAAAGCTACAATTATATTGACTAACCGTTTGCGTAAAGGGGTACAGATTAATCACCAATAAATCAATTGGCTCAATCCCATGCTCGGCGATGGCGGCCATATGTTCTTTGGAGTCGCGTCGAGCCAATAAGCCGCCATGAACTTTTGGATGCAGAGTTTTGACTCGACCATCTAACATTTCAGGAAACTCGGTAAGGCTTGCAACTTCGGTAACAGGTAGGCCCTCTTGGGCTAAAAGTTTAGCGGTGCCACCGGTTGAGATCAGTTTTACACCCAGGTCGTGGAGTGCTTGTGCAAATTGAACAATACCGCTTTTATCGGATACGGAGAGGAGGGCTGTACGAATCATGATTAGATTAAGCGATGCTCTAAAAGTTTTTTGCGTAAGGTGTTGCGATTAATGCCTAAATACGAGGCAGCTAAAGATTGGTTTTGTTTGGCATGCGCCATGACCAGTTCTAACATCGGCTTTTCAACCACACTGAGGACCATTTGATAAATATCATTCGGCGGGGTGCCTTTGAGGTCATCGAGGTAGCGCTGCAGATTGATCTCAATGCACTCCGCAACGGGATGTTTATTGCTTTTCATGATGGGTCATTTAAGCTGCTTCTAAAAATAAAAGATGATCCGAGTGAAGCCTCATCTCGTCAAAGTAATCATTGACGAGTTGCAGTTGGGTTTTGCAATCCTCGGCACTATTCATTAAGTGCCGAAACGCATGCGAGTTGCGTAAGCCCTTGCAATACCAAGCAATATGCTTGCGGGCGGTTCGCAGACCCGTGTACTCGCCGTAGAACGCGTAGTGATCGAGTAAATGCTCATTGAGGATCGCTTGAATTTCATGAACCCGTGGGGCGGGTAGGATTTCACCTGTTTTTAGATAGTGATCAATTTCCCGAAAAATCCAGGGTCTACCTTGTGCTGCCCGCCCAATCATCAGCGCATCCGCACCGGTGATGCTAAGAACCTGCTTGGCTTTTTGGGGACTATCGATATCGCCGTTGGCAACTACTGGAATGTCGATACGACTCTTCACAGCTGCAATCGTTTCGTATTCAGCGTCACCATGATATAAATCCGCTCTGGTACGCCCATGAATCGTGAGCATGCTAATTCCGGCTCCCTGCGCAATTTTTGCAATCTCTAACGCATTTTTATGATCGCGATCCCAGCCGGTTCTAATTTTGAGCGTCACCGGTACAGCATCGGGTCCAATTCCAACGGCCTGAACCACCGACTCCACAAGTTGCTGCACTAAGGGTTGATCTTTTAGGAGGGCGGAACCCGCGGCTACATTACATACTTTTTTAGCTGGGCAGCCCATATTGATATCGATGATTTGGGCGCCTCGATCGACATTTAATCGAGCGGCTTGCGCCATCATGTTTGGATCAGCGCCTGCAATTTGGACCGCAATGGGTTTGAACTCGCCCACATGGTTTGCGCGCCTTAGGGTTTTTTCACTATTCCACAGCATGGCATTGGAGGCGATCATTTCCGAGACCGCGTAACCAGCGCCTAATTTTTTACATAATTGTCGAAAAGGGCGATCGGTGACACCAGCCATTGGCGCAACAAATAGAGCGTTGGCTAGTGAGTAGGGGCCGATTTGCATACCGAGGGAAATGAATCTGAATTAGAGGCATCACTGTATCACATCCGCTATTCAACTGCTTAATTTTTAGGCAATTTAGCGCCGACCAAACATCATTTGTTTAGCGAGAGTCACTTTCACGGGAGGGAGCCACGCCAGTGCGCTTAATGCAAGACCACGCGAGACCTGAATGGGGAGTAAGGGTGAGGTGAACACGCGTGCTAAGAAGTCAGTAATCCCAATCGTTGCGCGCCGATCCACTTGGCGGCTTTTTGCATATTCAACAAGTTGGGCTTCTACGGCAGCGGGCGTTACCGCGTGTGTTAGCTTAAAGAGATCGGCGAGTTTCTCGGCCAGCAAGTAAGCGTCGCGTAAGCCAAGATTAAGACCTTGGCCAGCCACTGGATGCAAGGTTTGCGCGGCATTACCAATCCACACCTCGCGACCAATGCAAATGTCTTTGCGATAGTTCAGTCCCAGATCATAAAGACGTCGATTGGCAATATTGGTAAATCGGCCGAGACGCTGACCAAAACTGGTTTCAAGTTCTTTGAGGAACTCGCCATCACTTAAAGCGAGTCGGCGTTGACTGGATTGGGGTGAGGCGCACCAGACCAGATTATGCGTATTAGGCCCTAGATGCGAGGGTAGCAGTGCGAGAGGGCCTTCATCGGTAAAGCGCTCCCATGCTTGGTGGGCAATGGGATGTTCAACATCCACGGTTCCCACAAGGGCGGCTTGATGGTAGTCGCGACCAGATTCCACCCAATCCTGTTGTTTAAACAACCCGCCCTCAGCATGGACGATGCATGCGGCTGGTGGCGTGCTGAAGCTTTCATCTGCATTGTGATGCCAACTAAAATTAGGTGAATGGGCCCCCAGAGCTCGCAGTGCTTTTCTAAGGGTCAAATGAATATCACGATAGCGACTAATATGACCCAAGGCATCCTGCCCTAGTTCATCGCGCGTCATCAGGGCTCGACCAAATCGACCGACCTGAGAGACATGAATTTGATGAATTGCTGGGCAATTGGGAGGCCAAGCATTGATCGTATCAAGCAACAATTTACTGCCATGCGATAGTGCGATACCGCGTTGATCACCCGACTGAATTTGCTCATCATCTGCTGGGTTGCGATCAATCAAGATCAGATTAATGCGCGGATTTTTCTGTAAAAGCCACGCTGCGCAGGCGAGACCCACAGGGCCCCCGCCTTGAATGACAACCGTATGGGATGGGTTCATATGCTCATCCATTAAGAACGGATGATGGACTCAATTTCAACTGGATCAACCGGGACCCCACGGGAAATTAAGTCGCAACCATTGGCGGTCACTAGAGCGTCATCCTCAATCCGAATTCCAATATTCCAATAGGCCTCTGGAATGTCCTCTGCAGGACGAATATAAAGACCGGGTTCGATGGTGAGCACCATATTTTCTGAAAGCGTGCGCCAAGGTCTCTCTGTATCCGGTTGAGTAACAGTATCAAGTTCTCGATACGATCCGACATCATGGACATCCATACCCAACCAATGGCTAGTGCGGTGCATATAAAAGCGCTTATAGGCTCCCGTCTCAATTGCATTATTGAGTGAGCCAACTTCACTGATCCGAATCAACTTTTCATCGATCAAGCCCTGAGTCAGCACTTTCACTGCGGCTTGGTGTGGCTCGATAAACGAATTACCGGGACGCGTTGCATCAACCGCGGCGTGTTGAGCAGCGAGAGTAATGTCATAGAGTGCACGTTGGGCACTACTAAATCGCCCATTAATTGGAAAGGTTCTGGTGATATCCGAGGCGTAGCCATGAAGCTCGCAACCAGCATCAATTAAACACAAATCACCGTCGACGAGTTCGGCCGACCCTGCGCGGTGATGCAGAACGCAGGCATTCGCTCCGGCGGCCACAATGCTGTTGTAGGCGACACTTTCTGCCCCATGGTAACGAAACTCATAGAGCAGCTCAGCCTCTAATTGATACTCGCGTTTTCCGGGCTTACACGAGCGCATGGCACGAATGTGGGCCTGGGCAGAGATTGCTGCTGCTCGCCGCATGATGTCGATTTCTTCAGGACCTTTGAATAAACGCATTTCATGCAAGATGGCTTCAATGTCATGAAACACTTCTGGGGCATTCACACCAGTGCGGGCTCGCTGGCGTACTGTATTCATCCAATGGCGTAAAGACGCATCGTCTTGCGAGGCTGCAGCAAGCTTGACATATACCGCATCTTGATCCGCTAAGAAATCGGGTAGTTTCTGGTCTAGCTCTGAATTTGAGTATGCGGCGTTTATCAGCAAATGGGCAGGCGCCTCTTCGGGACCCAAGCGGTATCCATCCCAAATCTCGCGTTTGAGATCTTTGGGTCGACAGAATAGGTGGGTCTCATAGCTTGATTTTGTAACTAGCATTACCAAGGTAGCGGCAGGTTCTTCAAAACCGGTCAGGTAAAAGAAATCGCTGTCATGACGATAGGGAAAGTCGCTATCCCGATTGCGCACTTTTTCGGGGGCTGTTCCCAAAACAACTACCCCCCCACCGGTTTTGGCTTGAATGATGGATGCTAAGCGATCACGACGCCGTTGGCAGGCATTCATGAGCGGATTATGCGAAATGGTTCGATTCATAGGTAAGCTATTGGGATTGATTGAGTTCGGCTAAGCGTTC
>JBEDHB010000016.1:0-12993 GCA_041174325.1 Pseudomonadota bacterium | reverse complement strand
GGACCAGGTTTTAGACTTACTGCATCGCTCGGGGTTTCATGAGGCGAGGGCGATTGGCCATTTCCGGAGTGGGCAGGGCCTTGCCATGGCCTAGGAACCAGGCCGGCTCTTGCTTTTACCAATTGGCCTAAAACTAGCTACAATCAAATCATTACCTCTTTTGAGTCAAGGTGCCATTATGAAAAACCAAAGTTTTGCAGCGTGTTTCCAATCCTTCATGCAAAGTATGATGGGTTCCCCACTGAAGCGAGGCGAATGGTTTTTGCAATTGATGATCGATAAGCGTGATGAGCGCTTGCGTAAAAAAATCTATTGATGTTGGTTTGATCGAATGCGATCAATCGTGATTCGATGGGGCACACACTTGGCTGTGTGCTTTTTTGTTTTACCTTTCAGCGTATCGGCAGCAAGTCTTGCGGATGTCGTTGGTGAAGGACAGATTCGGTTTCTGAAAACCAAGCCCGATCCTAATTCATACACCTATGAGTCGAAAGTGACCATCTTAGAGACCAGTCTTGATTCTGGCTTGGTGCAAATACAGACCTGTCACAAAAAATTGGATCCGATTCGGAAGGTAGTCATTTTGTTTAATAAAGATCGAATCCGGGATATCCAAGTTCGAAGCATGGATGGTATTGCGATGGCTGAGGTCAAAGACAATCGCGTAACCCTAAGTGAGGTACAAAAAGGTGGATCGATTTGCATTGATTTACAGTCAAAGGCGTTGGATTCGCTCGGCAATGGCCTTTATCAACTGAATGCCGGCCCTTTGATGCGTAGACTCTTTGATGGCTATTTACCCATGACCGCGAACATGAAGTTCTCTTGGCCAGACAGGCTTCTTGCGGTTCAAGAAACCAAACCAGCCATTCAAGATGGTGTTGATATTAAGTCAGCCAATAATGGTCTTGAGATGGACTTGGTGTTTGCCGGAAAAATGACTGCGCAGATTCTACTAAAGCGCTCTGATTGAAGCCTAGAGCTTTTCACAGCGATACTGCTCCGGGCCGATGGCTAAGCGCGATTCGCTCTGAATCAATTGCGCAATCGATGCTTTGACGTCGCCGACCTTGCAGTTTTCATCAAAGTAGCTGATCAAGCCAAGACTGCCGCAAAAGCGCAGCTGCCGTTCACCAATCTTCATGGTGGATTGCTGCAAGACCATTACCACTTTTTTGCCTAAGTCATTCTCGGGAACACAGTTCCAGGTGGAGTAGTCGGCTTGGCCGCATGCCGAAAGTGTTAGAAGTAGGGGTAGAAAGTAAAAAATGCGCATTTACGGGACAATAGTAACTACATTCGATCTATTGTATGAGCCAAACCCTATTGCCGTTGACCCTGTTTTATGATGGCGCCTGTCCGTTGTGTCAGGCGGAGATTCTTTATCTGCGGACACGCAATCAACAACAATTACTTCAATTTGTCGATGTCAACAGTAGCGCATTCGATCCAGAGCGCGTCGGCGTTTCGTGTCAGGCTGCGCTAGATCAGATGGTTGGGCAAATTGAGGGGCAGCCCTCGATCCATGGCGTTCCTGTCTTTGCAGAGGCTTATCGGCGTGCTAATTTACCCATTCTGGCTTGGCTATTTTCAAGAAAAACACTGAGGCCCATCTTAAATCTGGCGTATCGGATCTTTGCGAAGAATCGTCATGCGATTTCAGGTGCCATCGGTCCATTCGCTTTAAAGCTGGTCAAGCGGATGACTCAATCACCCCGATGAAGTAGTGCATGATTTTGTTGGGCGATTGAGCATTCGCGAGGCCCAGGAATGACCGTGATGGCATCACCCGCGTAAATGAGTCCTCCCTGCAGTACGCGAAGATACCAACCGCTACGAGCGCCTTGGATCATTGCCTTGGCTGCTGTTGCAATACCCGTTTTCGCAGTGAACTTATAGCAAGGCTCACGTAATTTGGTAACCGCGCATTCAATAGCTCCAATGCGAAGACGATCGCCAACGTAAACATCTTCCTCGCTAAGTCCGCTAATGGTTAAGTTTTCGCCCAAGTAACCATGCTCCAAATGGATGGAATGGCCTTTGACCTCGGAGAGTAGCGAAGACCAAAAGGGGTAGTGCTCTTGCGGATACATATAGAGGGCTTTTTCAGTCCCGCCATGAACTTGAGGGTCGGCTTGCTCATCACCAACGATCCCAGTTACTGTTACTTCAATCGCGCGTGGTTCAATGATGGTGCTAACTGGAGTTTTTTGAATGCCCGACATGACCGTACGGAGGTCCTCCCCGTCACGAATCCACAGGGGTTTTGCCAGCCCAGCACTAATGGTTTCAAGACGAATAGTCATAACCCATTATGCCGAAAAAAGCCCTAAGCTAAAACTTGGGGCTAATACAATGGATTTACTTTCTCTCGGCGCGAATCGATTGATCGCACTCGCGAATACTATGGTTATAGCGCTGATGGTGATTATTTTTGTCAAGCGACGCCTTGCAATCCTGTATGGAATAGCGAACATTTGCTTGATTGGGATTTGACATAAAGGCTCCTTCATTCATTATCAAAAAATAGTCAGGAATAGTCCTGCGAGTGAGATATAGGGTCCAGCTTTTGAAAATTCAAGAGCGATCGATTAAGATGGAACGATGAACTGGTTAAAGCGCCTTCCCCCAACACGTCGGGAACCGCCCGGCTTTGAGTGGGCTGTCTTGCGTTACACGCCAAAGGTCTTGCTCTATGGCACAAGCCTTTTTGTTGTACCACTTGCTGTTTTGCAATACGGAATAGAGCCCGGCGGATCATCCAAGCTTTGGGAGCTCTATCTAATCGCGGGACTCATTTTCTTCTGGACGATGCTCTTCACCGCCGCTTTGTGCGCCTTTATTGTGTACTTGATGAAAGGCCCAGCATTTATTGCCGACGCTTACTACTTAGAGGATTCTGATTTACCAAAATGAAGGGTAGAGCATGGGTCGGCGCGCTCAATACTGGGAGTAATCCAAACAAAATCGTAGAGTTTGGCTAACTCCGCTAATGCTTTAGGGTTTCTCCGATCCTCTTCAACAAAGCCAATACTCACGCGTTTCTTGGAGGGCTCAAGGGATCTTAAAACTTGGGGAACGCCATAATCATTTCGGACATGGCCATTACCGGCAAAAAGAATGGCTGGGGAATGGCGCATCATGACCAGCGCCATGGAGATGTCCGTCAAGCGTTGTACCCGAAACATGGGTTCTAAATACTGGGCGGGGAGCTTGCCGCAATGCCCATCGATCAAATCGTTCTCAAGACTACGTTTTGCATCACTTGCCAAGGTACTTTTTTGGTAATCCGATTCCATCGCACTCGGAAGGGGGCCGCCAGAGAAGATGGTTTTGGAGATTGAACGATCTAAATTGGAGCCATAGAGCGGTAAGCCAGATACCCGAATCGCATCAAATAGGGGTTGATAGAGCTTCCAAGGCCACGCCTTTGGGGAGAACCCTGCTTGCTCAAGAGACTGAAGAGTCGATCCTGAAAATCGGACTAATTGACCTGTTGGTAGATACTCAACAACCGCCGCATATTTTTTGCTAGCAATTGCAGCGATCAATCGACCACGTGCTTCATGGTGATGAGGGTTATCGTGTAACTCACCCAGCAATATATAGTCAGCACTGATTAGGTGGGCAGTCAGCTGATCTTGATTGATGGGAGTCTGACTACGAAGATCAACAATTGAGTTTGCAGTCGCAGTGATGCTGATCAAGAGAAGGCAGCAGCCTAAATAAATATTCTTAATCGTATTCATTATGAATATTTCGCGAGTGCAGCAAAAAAACGTTGCCCCATCGGCGAAACAGGTTCGTGTGGGGAGCCTACTTTGCCAGTAATGCATTGGACCTCCTGAACCAGCTTGCGGCCAAAGCCCATCAGCCGGTACATCGGTTGGACATAAATGTATTCAATATCTCCATTATTGGAATATCGGCAGTAAGCGATTGTGGTGTTTTGGTTCTTAATCCAAATCGTTTGCTGCTCGACCTCCATTGGATAGTCCATAGAATTGACTAATTGCATTTTTGCCTAAATCGCCTGTAGAATGAATATGGGTATTTTATGTTTAGTTTCAAATTCTAGTATTACAAGCCTGTCTGTGTTGCCTAGCGTTATGTACCGAATAATAAAAATCGATCCCGTCAAAGAACTGGTCTACGTTGCAGACGAACCAAAAGGGAAGTCGTTTGAGTTTTATTTCCCAAAACTAAGTGATGCTGTTTTCATTGAGGAATACACCTTAAAAGTCATGAGTAGCGATGGCCGCTACAAAATTATTTCACTACTGGGCCGATAACGATCGGCATGTCATTTTCACGAATTGAGCCAGCCCCCGATAATCAATTTATGCCGTCAGAGGCCCAATTGATTTTGCATAGTTATCAGTATTTTCTAGGTAAGCCTTGTATTGAACCTGCGACTTCAAAAAACGTAGCGCAAATGCTCTATGAAGCCCCTTTTGCATTGGTGGCGCATGATACGCGCGCCGATCCAATCTTTGGTTATGCGAATCGCATGGCTCAGAATGCATTTGAAATGAATTGGACAGAAATCACCTCGATTCCATCGCGCCAATCGGCGGAACCTGTTTTACAAGACGAGCGCCAATCCTTGCTGCAGCGAGTACATCAATTTGGATTTATCGATGATTACTCGGGAATTCGGATATCCAAGACCGGTAAACGGTTTTGGATTCGGAATGCAACCGTCTGGAACGTAATTGACACGAATGGAGCGAGGGTGGGTCAAGCCGCCCGATTTGATCGCTGGGATTATTTACCAGCTTAACGATCTCGAAGCTCAGAGGCTTTGTCCCCAATCGCCTGCTTGGCTTGATCGGTCATGCGTCCGAGATTACGCACCTGCATGAGCATGCGTGGATTCTTGCGCATTGCGCTCTCATGACGAATCAGAAAATCCCAATACAGTGTTGTAAATGGACAGGCATTGGGACCGGTAGATTGATCGGGCTTAAATGCGCAGTGCTTGCAATAATTGCTCATCCGATCAATGTATTTGCCGGTCGCAATATAAGGCTTACTCGCCATTAGACCTCCGTCAGCAAATTGGCTCATGCCTATTACATTGGGGAGCTCGACCCACTCGACGGCATCCACGTACATACTCAGATACCAAGCATGAATCTCCTTCGGCTTCACCCCAAGAAGAAGGGCGTAGAGCCCGGTGACCATCAGTCGTTGAATATGGTGTGCATAGCCGGTTCGCAAACTCTGTGTAATGGTTTGCGACAAACAATTCATTTGGGTATTGCCGTCCCAGAAGAATCCCGGTAGTGGTTGATGGGCGTCCAACGCATTTAATTCAAGGTACTTTGGCATATTCATCCAATAGATACCGCGAACATATTCACGCCAGCCCAAGATTTGACGAATAAATCCCTCAACCGCCGCGATTGGTGCCAAGCCCTGACGATACGCTTCTTCTGCAGCTGTCACGACCTCCCGAGCCGATACCAATTTCAGATTCAGAGCACTGGCAATATGCGAATGAAATAACCATGGCTCATCGGTCCACATAGCGTCTTGGTAGAGGCCGAACTTGGGAAGGCGATTTTGAATAAAGTCATCCAAGACGCGTAGGGCTTCTTGCCGGTCGACCGGCCACCCAAAGCCAGAAGCGCTTGCGGCAACCGAACCTGGATGGGATCCAAAGCGACTCCCAACCAATTGGATGACATCTTGAGTGATGCCATCGGGTTTGAGCCGTAATGGTGGCGGTATGGGTGGGGGGCCTTCTTTACCAAAGGAAGAGCGATTCTCAGAATCAAAATTCCATTCGCCCCCAGCGGGTGTATCACCATCCATGAGGACATCATGCTTTTTGCGAAGCTCACGATACCAATATTCCAAACGCAGTTGCTTGCGACCTTTGGCATGGTCAAAAAACTCCCGCACGGTCGAGAAAAAATACCGATCCTCACGGATTTCTAGTTCAATACCGATTTGTATTGATAGCCGTTTGATTTTCTCCAGAACGCGCCAATCGCCCGGGGCGGTCATGATCAATCGACTTGGTTTAGATTGATCAATGACCTTTAAAAGTTCACCTTCAAGAGTTTGGGTATTGCTAGGATCATCCAGCTTGCTGTAATGCAAGGTAATCTTTTCCTTGCGCAACGACTGTGCAAAATGACGCATCGCACTAATAAACAAGACAATTCGTTGCTTTGAAGACCAAATGTGGGTGGATTCTTCATCCACTTCCGCCATCCATACTGCATCGTGCTTGGGATCGAAACCATCAAACGCGCTCGCATCTCGATTGAGCTGGTCGCCTAGAACAAGGACTAGTTTTTCCATGGCTTATTAAATACGATCATTGGGGTGCGATCAATCATAAGATCAATTATCCTAGAAAGATTAGTGACTCATTGTTGATACTATGACGAGTATTGATTTCAGCAAAGATGCAGCCCAATTCTGGGATAAACGTTTTTCCCAGGCTGAATATGTGTTTGGTAAAGACCCGAATGCTTACTTGAAGAATCAAGTGGCAAAGTACATCAATCCTGGTGCTAATGTCTTATGTGTCGCTGATGGCGAAGGGCGAAATAGTGTTTGGTTGGCAAAGCAGGGGATGGTTGTGGAGGCCTTTGACATATCGCCAGTAGCAGTTGAAAAGGCTCGACAGCTAGCTAATGACCAACACGTAGCGGTTGCGATCAATGTTGCCAGCACCTACGGCTGGGGGTGGAAACCCAACCACTATGATTTGATTGCAGCTATTTTTATTCAGTTTGCAAACCCTAATATGCGAGTTGACCTTTTTGCCCAAATGCGCGATTCCTTAAAACCCGGCGGATATCTCATCCTTCAGGGCTATACACCGAAGCAATTGGATTACAAAACGGGCGGCCCACCTAGTATTGATCATCTCTACACCACTGAGTTAATTCAGGACCTCTTAAGCGGTATGCAAATCTGCGATTGGCAAGAATACGAAACAGAAATCCATGAGGGTGAAGGACATCATGGTATGTCTGCCCTAATGGGCGTAGTTGTTCGTAAGATCTAACGTTTCTAAGTACCAATGGTGCTTAGGTGGAGCGATTATGGCCTAGAGGCCTGGTCGCATCATTAAAGCAACTCAGAGAATTTCCTTAATTTGGAAAATTTCAGTACCAACTGAAAAACAGTCAGGATAGACATCGGGCTTTTCAGAACGAATTAAAACTGCAGTGACCTTTGAGTTTAAAAGTAATGCCTTGGCTAAATCATCGCAAAGAGTTTCCTGCAAATGGATATGACCAGTGGAAACCCGCTTACGGATAGTTTCTCGAATAAAGTCATAATCAACTACTTCCTCGAGTAAATCGTGCTTTGGTGTATTGATTTCTAAGGGAATATAAAGATCAATATTCAGGATAACGCGTTGTTCAGCAGTTTTCTCATAATCATGGACGCCAATATTGATGTTTATCTCATAGTCATGCAAAAACAAACGTCGACAATGAATAAGACTCGGATGATAGAGTTGGGCGGGCATAAATATAAAGTACAGGATAAACAGCAAAAGCCAAAAGATGGCTCATGCTGTTTGTTGGCTGATTAATTAAGAAATACGTTGATAGTAGAGATTTTGAGGGTGGTTGGCTTCGGCAAAAAACATCCACCGCTCACTCATTAGGCCACAGTAATGAATTAAAAGTACAACAGGAATAAGACCATAGAAAGATGATTGCGCAGCATAAATTAAAAGCAGAATCGGAATAAGGTAGGCGCCAAAGAAAATAATTTTTCGTAAATTACTCAATACAGTTTCAGTTTGATTGTGAAAGAACTCACGGGTATTAAAACTGCCGCCCATTAGACCCATCGACGTTTGCCGAATGGATGCTTGACGAACACCAATGGCTGAGTTGAGAGTTGATTTTGGCCTTAAATTCTTATTGCGTTTCCAAATAGTTAGTTTGATCGTTAAGCAAACAAACAGCAGCACGATACCGAAATGACAAATTAATTGAAAGCTTGGTTGCAAAATAGGATCAGGCCAAAATAACAGTAAGCATCCAAGAAGTAACCATCCAGAAGTTAATCCCAATGCAATGAAATTAATCATGGTGAGTGGATGTGACCACTCCTGGATGAATCGGATGCATTGATAAATTTGGGCTGTGCATACCCATAATGCAATCGACAAGAAAATTAGAATTGGCCAAACGAGATTATTTGACTGATTTGTGATTGAAAAAAACCATGCCAATGCAGCGGCGGCCATAAATAGTGGCAAAACAATTACTTCGCGCGAAAGCCACGACGTTCTCCACATATGGGCAGCACGCCAAGCCCTTTCGGGATGGCCAAGATGAAAAAAAGAAGCAATCAAACTCAAGCCTAATAAAACAATGCCGACAGGAAAAGCTAAGACGCCTAAAAAATCATTTGGTAATGAATTGCCAGTTAATTTTAGTGTTGCAATAAAAAATATTAGGCCCTGAGACATTCCCGCTAAAGTAGTAAAAAAAACTAAGGAAAAATTGGGTTGCATTAATTCTCTTCCTTCACAGCAGCTATGGTTTCAGTAATGGAGCGGGGTAGATAGTGGTTGGCGGGGATTGTTTCCCATTCAGGCATTAGTGCATAGCCACCACGGTTAGCGATTGCTTTGCTGGCCTCTGACTCTGGGTCATGTACATCGCCAAAGATTCGTGCGCTAGTTGGACAAGCCATAACGCAGGCAGGCTTGCGCTCTGCCTCTGGCAGAGTCTCACTATAAATACGATCAACGCATAAGGTGCATTTGGTCATTACCTGACGTTCTTCATCCAACTCACGGGCGCCATAAGGGCATGCCCAAGAGCAATATTTGCAGCCAATGCACTTGTCATAGTCGACCAATACAATCCCGTCCTCGGCGCGTTTATAACTTGCACCGGTAGGACATACTGGTACACAAGGAGGCTCCTCACAATGCAAACATGACTTTGGAAAGTGTATGGTTTGGGTATTTGGAAAAGAGCCCGTTTCATAAGTTTGAACGCGATTGAAGAAGGTTCCAGTCGGATTTTCTCCATACGCATGTAAATCAGTGAGTGGTCCAGCAGACCCTTGGGTATTCCATTCTTTACATGATGTCACGCAGGCATGGCAGCCTACGCAAACATTCAAATCAATAACAAGGGCAAGTTGTTTATTTTTCATCTTACTATTCCTTTTTAAGAGCAATCATGCCTGGAACGGTGTAGGCTTTAAATTGAGGCCAAGTTTCGGAGGACGCTGTTTGATCATCAGCTGCAAGTACTTTGACGCGGACATCATACCAACCAGCTTGACCGGTAATGGGGTCTGAATTGCTTACCCTAAATTCCCCGAATGGTAATTCTTCACTGATTAAGTGATTCAACAAAAACCCTTTTTTGGATTCGTTTGCATTCGGGTCAAGACTCCATGCAGACTCTGCTTTGCCGATTGCATTCCATGTCCATACAGTGCCCGGATCAACGGCTTCAGAGTGACGCGCCATGCATTTAACCTTACCCCACTGTGATTCAACCCACATCCAGGCACCGTCCTCAATCTGATGCTCCTGAGCTGTTTTGGTATTGATAAACAGATAATTGTGACTATGAATTTGTCGTAGCCAAGCATTTTGTGAGTCCCATGAGTGGTACATAGCCATCGGTCTCTGCGTAATTGCATTGAGAGGGAATTCACTGAGATTGGTTACCTCCTCTTCCAACGGCGCATACCAGAATGGTAGGGGATCAAAGTAGCGCAAGATGCGCTCCTTTAGGTGAGCTGGAGGTGTTCTTCCGGGCCGCGAACCTTTGGCTGCCAATCTAAATTTTTGCAAAATATCGGAGTAGATTGCGAGCATGATGGGATCATTTTTCTGTCTCAATGCGTTCTCTTTAGCAAAATCTAAATATGGGCGATTCCAATTGCGCATATATTGATGCTCAATAGGCATATGGTAATGAAAGACGCAATTGTTTTTGGCGTATTCGTCCCATTGGTTCGGATTGGGTTCACCACGAAGACTTTTCTCACCATTTTTTCCACGCCAACCTGCCAAAAAGCCAATCCCTGAGTCAGGAGCAGTTTGAAAATTAACAATAAAGTCGGTATATCCTGAAAATTTACGTTGACCATCTGCAGTGGTAAAGGCTGGGAATTTCAAACGTGAAGCAAGCTCAACAATCACTTCTTGAAATGGTTTGCAATTACCCGTTGGTGGTAAAACCGGAATTCGGACAGAATCTACTGGTCCATCAAACTCAGAGATGGGTCGATCCAACATACTCATAACGTCATGACGTTCTAAATAAGTGGTGTCAGGCAATACGAGGTCTGCAAAGTTCACCATTTCTGATTGAAATGCATCGCATACCACCAGAAAAGGGATTTTGAACTCACCATCGTCACCCTTGGTGTTTAGTAATTTTCGAACTTCAGTGGTGTTCATGGTCGAGTTCCACGACATATTGGCCATGAAAATCATTAGGGTATCAATTGAATAGGGGTCACCCTTCACTGCATTGGTAATGACGTTGTGCATTAAACCGTGAGCTGCGAGCGGGTGCTCCCAAGAGTAGGCCTTATCAATTCGAAGAGGTGTGCCATCCTCGCTGAGGGATAAATCTTCGGGTTGGGTTGGCCAGCCTAGTGGCGCTTTCCCCAGGGGGGTATTGGGTTTAATGTCGGCATCAGAGGAGGGCGGCTTAACATTGGGGGGTGTTTGCCGAGGATAAGGCGCTTTATGTCTAAAGCCACCAGGTCGATCAATTGTTCCTAATAGCGACATGAGTACCGCCAAACCCCGAACGGTTTGGAAGCCATTAGAGTGTGCAGAAAGTCCACGCATGGCATGAAATGCCACAGGGCGTCCAACTACAGAATCATGTTTTTTACCCCATGCATCGGTCCATGGAATAGGCAAAGAAAATTCTTGCTGAAATGCAGCATGACCAATTTCATCAGCCAACTTACAAATCCGCTGTGCTGAAATTCCGGTAATGGCAGATGCCCACTCTGGTGTGCAATCTTTTACTTGGCGACGTAAAAGTTCAAAAGCCGGCGCCACTCGCTTACCTGCATGAGGCCCAGAGCCCATTACAAATTCACCAGTTAAAGCAGGGCGAACATTCTCTTGATAGCAAGGCTGAGCACTATTCGTTTGCAGGTCCCAAACGTATTTATTGTGTGGCAGATCGGCATTGATCGGATCCGAACTTGGGTCAAAAAGGAACAAACCTTCTTCTGGACCGGGATCTAAACATACCAGTTGTCCTGAATTTGTATAGCGCTCTAAAAACGGCGCATCATATTGCTGATTAGCAATCAATTGGTGCATGAGTGCCATAAACAAGGCACCATCGGTACCTGGTTTGATCGGAATCCATTCATCAGCAATCGCGGAGTATCCAGTGCGCACTGGATTGATCGAGATGAATCGGCCACCAGCGCGTTTAAATTTAGATAATGCGATTTTCATAGGATTGCTATGATGGTCTTCGGCCGTACCAATCATGATGAAAAGTTTTGCATGGTCTAAATCAGGGCCGCCGAACTCCCAAAAACTCCCACCAATCGTGTAGATCATCCCGGCTGCCATATTCACCGAACAAAAACCGCCATGCGCTGCGTAATTTGGCGTACCAAATTGGCGAGCAAATAAACCGGTTAATGCTTGCATTTGATCTCGCCCGGTAAACAAAGCAAATTTTTTGGGATCAGTTTCCCGAATTTTTGCTAGCCGTTCAGTCAAAATGCCAAACGCAGTTTCCCAGTCAATCACTTCAAATTCTCCGGCGCCGCGGTCACTGCCTTTCTTTCTCAAGAGAGGTTGAGTAATTCGTGCAGGGGATTTTTGTTTCATAATGCCCGACGAACCTTTTGCGCAAATTACGCCCTGATTAAGAGGGTGATCAGGATTGCCATCGATATATACCAGTTCACCATCTCGCAAATGCGCTCGGATACCGCAACGACAAGCACACATATAGCAGGTTGTTTTTTTTACCTCATCAACCGGTGGAATTTTATTAATTGGATCGTGAACAGGTTTGCTTGAGAATGGATTAAACATATTTATTTAGTAAGTGATAAATTGATGTACGGATAGAATACACATTTTTTAAAAAAATTGAATTACTTCAAATTACTTTGCTGCAGGGAATAATCGAATTTAACCGCTAAGTAAGTAAAAACCCTAATAGCTGGTTAAGACACATTTAATTTTGGATAGTTCGCTTTTGCTCCATCCAAAAAGTTTTCGATGGCATGTGTGAGATATTCTTTGAAATTCACTTTTGCCTCATAGTTAAAGATGTATTTGCGCATGGCATAGGCAAAAAAGCTGCCATGCAACATCCATACAAACTCGCGCTCATCATCGGAAATTGCCCCCCAATTCTTTTTGGGCACGTAAAGATTTCGCAGAGAGAGGCATACTGGGTCTATCAATCGTTGACGAATCATTTTGAGGTATTTTTGATTTAACCCGGTGCCGGCAAGTCCGGAGTAAAGGTAAACCCGAATCCAGCGCCGAGAGAAGCTATCTTCAAAGTACTCTTGGTAGAACTCAATCAAACGCTCCTGCAGAGGAATTGCTTGATTATTGAGGAGCCTATCCCAGCCGGGCCGCCATGAATCCAAGAATACAATCTCAAAAACCTCCTCCATGAGAACCTCTTTAGAGGGAAAGTAGCGGTACAGAAGGGGTTGGGTAATTCCAAGTCGCTCGGAAAGCTCACGAGTCTTGCCAGTAAAGCCCACCTCGGCAAAGTACTCAATGGCACCTTGCAAAATTAGGGAGCGCCGTGCGCTTGGAGAAAGCCGGGTCTGTAATTTCTCACCCTGGCTCACTTTGGGCTGACCATTTCGGCTCGTTGAACGTTTTGTGGTAGTTTTAGGCACTTAAATATTCTCTAACAATGTCATTGTACCTACTTGGGCTCGCCACCTTTTTTAGTGGTTTTCACCTAATAAATCCCTGATAAATAATTGTGCCTTTCTCAAAATTATGTTGTATAGTAT
>JBEDHB010000015.1:0-13106 GCA_041174325.1 Pseudomonadota bacterium | reverse complement strand
TCGTGAAGCCGATCCCCGCTTAACCACCCAAATGAAATCCGTGGGCGAGGTGATGGCAATTGGTAGGACCTTCCAAGAGTCCTTTCAAAAAGCCTTGCGCGGTCTTGAGGTGGGCGTCGACGGTCTGGATGAGAAATCCACCGACCTCGAGGACATCATTGCCGAGATTGGTGAACCGGGCCCAGATCGCATTTGGTACGTGGCCGATGCTTTCCGCATGGGTATGGGGATTGATGAGGTTTTCGAAGAGACCAAAATTGATCCATGGTTCTTGGAGCAAATTGAAGAACTGGTTGAGATTGAGAATGCGATTAAAGAGCATGCCTTGGCAAGTCTGAGTGCTGCGGAGATGCGGTTCTTAAAGCAAAAAGGATTTTCGGATCGTCGCCTAGCCAAATTATTGAAAACCGATGCGACGGCAGTGCGTCAAGCGCGTCATCGGCATAAGGTGTTCCCAGTCTACAAGCGGGTCGATACCTGCGCAGCCGAGTTTGCGACTAATACGGCATACATGTACTCAACCTACGAAGCAGAGCATGGGGAGTGCGAGTCACACCCCACACAGCGCGAGAAGATTATGGTGCTGGGTGGCGGGCCCAACCGGATTGGTCAGGGTATCGAGTTTGATTACTGCTGCGTGCATGCGGCACTTGCAATGCGCGACGATGGTTACGAGACCATCATGGTGAACTGTAATCCCGAGACCGTATCGACCGACTATGACACCTCGGATCGCTTGTACTTCGAACCCCTTACCTTAGAGGACGTGCTGGAGATTGTGGCCAAGGAGAAGCCCAAGGGCGTGATCGTGCAGTATGGTGGACAAACTCCGCTGAAACTCGCTCTTGATCTTGAGGCCAATGGAGTACCCATTATTGGAACCTCGCCAGACATGATTGATGCCGCCGAGGATCGGGAGCGCTTCCAAAAACTCTTGCATGATCTTAAATTGCGTCAGCCGCCTAATCGCACCGCGCGTGCTGAGGATGAAGCGTTAAAGCTTGCCGAAGAGATTGGCTACCCCTTAGTCGTTCGTCCTTCCTACGTATTAGGTGGTCGGGCGATGGAGATCGTGCACGATGGACGCGATCTCGAGCGTTACATGCGTGAGGCAGTGAAGGTATCCAATGACTCACCTGTGTTGTTGGATCGCTTCTTAAACGATGCGATTGAGTGTGACGTCGATTGCATCTCCGATGGAAGCCGAGTGTTCATTGGTGGGGTCATGGAACACATTGAGCAAGCAGGTGTGCATTCGGGTGACTCGGCCTGCTCATTGCCGCCATACTCCTTATCGAAAGAGACCGTTGCTGAGCTTAAGCGTCAAACCGCGGCGATGGCCAAGGGTCTGAATGTCGTTGGTTTAATGAATGTGCAATTTGCCATTCAGCAAAGCGATGGCAAAGACACGATCTTTGTATTAGAGGTCAATCCACGCGCGTCACGCACGGTGCCCTACGTATCAAAAGCAACTGGCTTGCAACTCGCGAAGATCGCAGCACGCTGCATGGTGGGTCAGAGCTTAGATCAGCAGGGCATTATGGAAGAGGTGATCCCGCCATACTTCTCCGTTAAAGAAGCAGTGTTCCCATTTAATAAGTTTCCAGGTATTGATCCAATCTTAGGTCCTGAGATGCGCTCGACCGGTGAGGTGATGGGAGTGGGCAAAACCTTTGGTGAGGCTTTATTTAAATCACAATTGGCGGCGGGGATCAAATTACCGAAGAGCGGTAATGTGGTGCTAACCGTTAAAGATAGCGATAAACCACTTGCCGTCGTAGTTGCCAAGCTCTTGCACGAGATGGGCTTTCCGATGGTCGCCACCAAAGGGACTGCGGCGGCCATTGCAGCGGCGAATATCCCGGTATCGGTTGTGAACAAAGTGAAAGAGGGTCGTCCACACATTGTGGATATGATCAAAAATGGTGAGATTACCTTAGTGTTTACAACCGTTGATGAAACCCGTAATGCGATTGCGGATTCACGTTCGATCCGAACCACGGCGCAAGCCAACGGGGTGACCTACTACACCACGATTAGTGCGGCGCGTGCTGTGATGGAGGGCATGCGTGCGAAAGATTTGCTCGAGGTCTATTCCTTACAGAATTTACATATTTCGCTTAGCTAGTCTAAAATCGAGTTTGATCGATTTTAAGGTTGAGCAGTATGAGTGCAAACACTATTCCCATTACCAAGCATGGCGCTGAGCTCTTGAAAGAAGAGCTCACGCGCCTAAAACATGTCGATCGTCCAGCGGTGATCAATGCGATCTCCGAAGCGCGTGCCCAAGGCGATCTTTCTGAGAACGCCGAGTACGATGCCGCCAAAGAGAAGCAAGCGTTTATCGAAGGCCGCATCAAAGAGCTCGAGACCAAATTATCGGCCGCACAAATTATTGATCCTGCATTATTAGAGGCAGAGGGTCGTGTCGTCTTCGGGGCCACTGTTGAGCTAGAAGATCTTAATGACGGTAAAAAAATGAGTTACCAAATCGTGGGCGATGATGAGGCAGACATTGCTGCCAATAAGATCTCGATTAGCTCCCCCATCGCTCGTGCCTTAATTGGTAAAGAAGAGGGTGATGTGGTGACCGTCCAAGCTCCGGCAGGCGCCCGGGAGGTCGAGATCCTCTCGGTTCGTTACATCTAGTTATATAAAAATATAATCACTCCCCAAATTTGTTATACTTAGGTATAACTTATTCGGAGGGCGTATGCATACCAATTTAAGAAAGGTTGGCGGTTCAGTGATGCTGGCAGTGTCCCCGGTTTTCCTTAAAGAGCTCAAGATTGCGTGCGGATCGACCGTTGATGTTGCTCTGGTGGAAGGCCAGTTGGTCGTGCGACCCATTACCAAGCCTCAATATGAACTCGCTGATTTATTAGCGCAGTGCGATCCCAAAGCAAAAATGCCAAGTGAGGATCGGCAGTGGTTAGATAGTGCCCCCATCGGCAATGAGATTCTGTAATGAAGCGAGGCGATATCTATTTAGTATCTCTTGATCCAACGGCTGGCCATGAGCAAAAGGGGTATCGACCTGTATTGGTGGTGTCACCAGCACCGTTTAATCAACTAAGTAAGACCCCAATCGTTGTGCCGATCTCAACCGGAGGACAGTTTGCGCGGGTGGCAGGGTTTGCAGTCGAGCTCGTCGGAACCAAAACTGTTGGTATTGCTCGCTGCGATCAACCCCGCACACTAGACCTCGCAGCACGCAAAGCAAAACGCGTTGAGACGGTGTCGGCGGCTGTAATTGATGATGTCTTGGCTAAACTAGCAACCTTAATTACCTAGTAAGCATGATGCAAGCTCAATCCACCCAGCACCAAATTGCGCAACGCCTATTTCTCTTTATCAGCAGCCTTTGGGTTGGTAGCCTCATTACCGTAGGCTATTTAGTTGCGCCGACGCTATTTGCAACGCTTACCGATCGTCAGGTAGCAGGTATGGTGGCTGGCGCGATTTTTCAGGTGGAAGCCTATGTGAGTCTAGTACTGTGCGTGGCACTGCTGGTCTTAGCAAACCTCTTGGTGAATCGTGGATTGCAAGCCTATCGTGCGATTCGGTGGATTTTGCTCGCCATGCTCATCTGTGCGGCGATTGGTAGCTTCGTACTCATGCCTTGGATGGAGAACTTACGCGAGGATGCGTTGTTGCAAGGCATGCCAGTAATGTATTCCCCCTCTGCGAGTTTGTTTGCTACCTTGCACGGCATCTCAAGTAGTATTTTCTTGGTGCAAAGCCTCTTGGGGATTTATTTGGTTTGGCGATTAACCCAAAGCCGCTTTTTTGGGGCTGGCTAAGCGGGTCTTGCGGCGCTTTGGTTTGCTGGTGCTGGCGATTTCTGCCTTTTTAAAGCCGACGCGCAAGCCACTGCCACGTTGATTGCTGCGAGCGGTTTGATACGCGCGGGCTACTTTCTTGGTGGGGACTATTTTCTCAGGCTTTGATTCAACGGGGCGCCACACCACGAGGAGTTTTCCGATGTGCTGAATGGGGGCGGCATTGAGATCTTCGCATATCGATTCGTACATTGCAATCCGAGCCTCGCGGTCATCACCCAATACGCGGATTTTGATGAGGCCATGACTCGATAGGGCGCGCTCAATTTCTTTACGAACGGCTGCAGTAAGCCCCTCGTTACCAATCATGACGACGGGGTTGAGGGCATGGGCCTTGGCGCGGTGTGCCTTGCGTTGCGCTGGTGTCAGTGAGATAGCGGTCATGCCAGCATCATAGAGGATTTCTGGGTCGCGATCGAAAACAAGGACAATAGTGTTTGTGGCAAAGAACAAGTTCAATAAAAATTGGTTGCACGATCATGTGAATGATCCCTACGTCAAGCTCGCGCAGAAAGAGGGTTATCGTGCGCGGGCGGCTTATAAACTCTCTGAGATCGATGAGCAAGATCATCTCATTCGTGCAGGCATGACCGTGGTGGATTTAGGCAGTACCCCGGGTAGCTGGAGTCAGTACATTCGTAATCGCTTAGTGCAGCTTCGCAAAGATAAAAATCCTGAGAATGCTGGCAAGCCCGATGGTTGCATCATCGCAATCGATCTCTTGCCGATGGAGCCCGTCGCGGATGTCACCTTCATTCAGGGTGATTTTCGGGAAGAAGAGGGCTTGCGGGCATTAGAGGCGGCTTTACCCCCAGAGGCAAATGGCAAAGTAGATTTAGTACTCTCCGATATGGCGCCCAACCTTTCCGGTGTCGGTGTTGCCGATGCGGCGCGGATGGCTAATCTCGCGGAGCTCGCTTTGGAGTTTGCCAAAGAGCACCTCAAGCCCGATGGGGCGCTATTGATTAAGTGTTTCCATGGCAGTGGCTATAGTCAAATAGTTGAGGCATTTAAGGGGGTATTTAAGACCGTTTCCTCTCGTAAACCCAAGGCCTCACGGGATAAATCCTCTGAAACCTTTCTGCTAGGGCGTTACCTGAAGTAGGGCAAATCTCACAGATTGTTCCCACAGCATAGAAAACCCAGCATTTTTAGGATAAATTAGACCTCCAACCCTTGAATTTCAACGGGAGTAGAATCAAATACATAGGGTGAGGTTTGGTTCTCAACCCCGATAACTCCCGGATTGATCCGGCAAAGGTGTATTTTGAATAACAATATGTTCCAAAAAGTGGGTGTATGGCTCATCGTGGGCCTGGTTCTATTTACTGTATTTAAACAGTTTGATAAACCACGGACTCAAGATCAGGTCACGTATTCCCAATTTATGGATGATGCCAAAGACGGCAAGATCAAGCGCGTGGATGTGCAAGGCCGTACCTTGCAAATCACCCCAGTCGATGGCAATAAATACTCGATCATCTCCCCAGGCGATATCTGGATGGTGGGTGATCTCATGAAATACGGTGTTCAAGTTACCGGCAAGACCGAAGATGAACCCAATCTGTTGGTTTCTGCACTCTATTACTTAGGCCCTACCTTATTGATCATTGGTTTTTGGTTCTTCATGATGCGCCAAATGCAAGGTGGTGGTAAGGGCGGTGCGTTCTCCTTTGGTAAATCGAAGGCGCGTCTGATTGATGAGAACAGTAATTCAGTGACCTTTGCGGATGTGGCGGGTTGCGATGAAGCTAAAGAAGAAGTATTTGAGATTGTCGACTTTCTCAAAGATCCCCAAAAGTTCCAAAAGCTTGGTGGTCGCATCCCACATGGCGTGCTCTTAGTTGGTCCTCCAGGAACTGGTAAGACCTTATTGGCCCGTGCGATTGCGGGTGAAGCAAAAGTGCCATTTTTCTCGATCTCTGGCTCCGACTTCGTTGAGATGTTCGTGGGCGTCGGTGCTGCGCGGGTACGCGATATGTTTGATAACGCTAAAAAGCACGCACCCTGCATCATCTTTATTGATGAGATCGATGCGGTTGGTCGTCACCGTGGCGCAGGTATGGGCGGTGGTAATGATGAGCGTGAGCAAACCTTAAACCAAATGCTCGTCGAGATGGATGGCTTTGAGACCAATAGCGGTGTGATCGTGATTGCAGCGACCAACCGCTCCGATGTTCTTGATCGCGCTTTACTGCGCCCCGGTCGTTTTGACCGCCAAGTGCATGTGGGTTTACCTGACATCCGGGGTCGTGAGCAAATTCTGCGCGTTCACATGCGCAAAGTTCCCATTAATGCCGACGTTGATCCTGCGGTCTTGGCACGTGGCACCCCTGGGTTCTCGGGCGCCGATCTTGCCAACTTAGTGAATGAAGCCGCTTTATTTGCAGCGCGTCGCAGTAAGCGTGCCGTGGATATGCAAGACTTTGAGGATGCGAAGGATAAGATTTACATGGGTCCTGAGCGTAAGTCAGCGGTGATGCGTGAGGAAGAGCGTCGCAACACGGCGTATCACGAGTCGGGTCATGCGGTGGTTGCGAAGATGCTGCCAAAGGCTGATCCGGTTCATAAGGTGACCATCATGCCGCGCGGTATGGCACTGGGAGTAACCTGGCAGTTGCCTGAGTTTGATCGCGTGAACTTGTACAAAGATCGCATGCTCGAAGAGTTAGCCATCTTATTTGGTGGCCGCGCCGCTGAAGAGGTATTCTTGGGCTCGATGAGCACCGGTGCATCGAATGACTTTGAGCGCGCTACCAAAATGGCCCGCGATATGGTAACCCGATATGGTATGAGCGACAGCTTAGGTACCATGGTGTATGTGGATACCGAGCAAGACAGCATGTTTGGTCGGATGAACAATAAGACCGTATCCGAGCTCACCCAACAAAAGGTGGATGCCGAGATTCGGACTCTGATTGATAGTCAATACGCGCTTGCGAAGAAGATCCTCGAAGAGAACCGTGACAAGGTGGAAGCCATGGTCACTGCACTCTTAGATTGGGAGACGATTGATGCAGAGCAGATCAATGACATCATGGCGGGTCGCACACCCAAGCCACCAAAGCCAGTCACTGCGACGGCGTTTGGCAACTCCGCTGGTGGTGGCACGCAGGGTCCTGCAGCAGGTAGCGCGCCCGCAACCGCGTAAACATGTCGTATTCAGCATCGCCCGTGGCATGGCACTGCGGGCGTTTTCTTTTTGAGTTCCCTGCCCATCAACTGAGACGCCCATTGGTCATGGGTATTCTCAATGCCACACCAGATTCATTCTCAGACGGTGGGCGTTTTTATCAACGGGACGCAGGCCTTACTCAGGCCGAGAAAATGCTTGCCGCTGGCGTTGACATCATCGATATTGGTGGTGAGTCCACTCGACCAGGGGCAGAACCCGTTGGCTTACAAGAGGAGCTCGATCGCGTCTTACCGGTGATTGAAGCGCTCAATGATTGTGGGGTCGCTCTATCGATAGATACCTACAAGCCACAAACGATGCAAGCGGCACTCGCAATGGGCGTTGATTGCGTCAATGATATTTGGGCATTGCGGCAAGAAGGGGCGATCGATGTGGTGAAGTCCTATGACTGTGGAGTAGTACTCATGCATATGCAGCGCGATCCCCAAACCATGCAATTTGATCCTAATTACCAACAAGTGGTTCAAGAGGTGCAGGCATTCTTATTGGAACGCGCTGCGATTATTGAGGAAGCAGGAGTTGATTCACAACGTATTGCCATCGATCCTGGATTTGGATTTGGCAAGAGCCTCGAGCATAACTATCAGTTATTGGCGCACATGAGCGCGTTTACTGAGCATGGCTATCCGGTCTTGGCGGGTCTATCGCGCAAGTCCATGTTGGGCAAAGTGACCGATCTCGAAGTGGGTGAGCGTTTGATCCCGAGTATTGCTGCGGCCATATTGGCAGTCGAGCGAGGTGCCATGATCGTGCGGACCCACGATGTGCGTGAGACCGTGAATGCACTAAAGGTTTGGCAAGCCATGCGGGAGCAAAGCATCTAAGTTTTATAATGAACTATGACTAAAAAATATTTTGGGACCGATGGGATTCGGGGGGAAGTTGGTGTGCCACCCATTGTTCCGGAGTTCATGTTGCGCCTCGGTTATGCCACCGGCATGGTGCTCAAGCGTCATGGCAAACCCAATGAGCGTCAACGCATCTTAATTGGTAAAGACACGCGAGTCTCAGGCTATCTTCTCGAAGCAGCCTTAGAGTCTGGGTTCTCCGCTGCCGGGGTTGATGTGACCCTGTGCGGACCGATGCCTACTCCAGGGGTGGCCTATCTCACCAAAGCGCTGCGCTTATCTGCCGGAGTGGTGATCTCTGCTTCGCATAATCTCTACCAAGATAACGGCATTAAGTTTTTTAATGGCAAGGGCGATAAGTTCTCCGATGCGATTGAGCTTGAGATTGAGGCGGAGCTCGAGAAGCCCATGGGCTGTGTCAGCTCTGACAAGATTGGCAAGGCCTTTCGGTTAGATGATGCGGCAGGGCGCTACATTGAGTTCTGTAAATCAACCTTTCCAGGAGACCTCAATCTCAAGGGATTAAAGATTGTGGTGGATTGTGCCAATGGCGCTGCGTATCACACTGCACCGCCAGTATTTCATGAGCTGGGTGCCGAGGTAATTGCGATTGGGGTAGAGCCCAATGGCAAGAACATCAACGATCATTGCGGTGCGACCGCACCAGCCGCACTCATTGCTAAAGTCAAGGAAGTGAATGCCGATGTTGGGATTGCACTCGATGGCGATGCGGATCGTCTACAAATGGTGGATCAAAGCGGGCGCTTATTCAACGGCGATGAGCTCCTCTACATCTTGGCCAAAGATCGCTTAGAGCAGGGTAAATCAATTGGCGGAGTAGTGGGTACCTTGATGACGAACTTGGCGATTGAGGTTGCGATCAAGAAACTGGGCCTTGGATTCGAGCGAGCGAAAGTTGGAGATCGCTATGTGCTTGAGCTCTTGCAAGCTAGGCAATGGATGATTGGCGGCGAAGGATCCGGGCATCTTTTATGCCTAGATCAACACAGTACCGGCGATGGCACGATCGCAGCCCTGCAAGTACTCGCAGCGATGCAACAAAAGCAACAGTCGCTCCACCAACTATTGGATGGCATCACGATCTATCCGCAAGTTCTGATTAATGTGAAGACCAAGCCTAATTACAACTGGCAAGCTGATCAAAAGCTCCATGCCATGGTAAGTAAGGTAGAACAAAGCCTGATTGGTAAGGGCAGGGTCTTAATCCGGCCCTCGGGAACCGAGCCAGTCCTTCGCGTGATGGTTGAGGCTAATGAGCAGACCCTAGCGCAAGAGAGCGCTGAGGCCATTGCAAGGGAAGCTAGCGTTTCCTGAGGTTTAATTAACCCTGCAGTGATGGTGGTTTCATTAATATGTGACTTGTGCAACGCACCAAGGTATTGTCATATACGTTTGTTAGACTAAATCATCTTTAATTAACGCGAGGTGTCCCATGAAAAAGCCGTCTGAAGCTGCCAAGAAAGCCAAAGCAAAAGAGTTATTTACCCTTTCTCATAAATTATTAGATGCTGCCAAACAGTTGAGTGAGCATCATGCAGCAGAGTTGCGATACAACATGCAGCAAGCAATGGAAGCTGCTAAGACTGCTGCTCAAAAAGATGTGACCAAATTACAGGCAATGCAGAAGAAAGCGGCAGAAGATGCGGCAAAGCGGATGAGCGTTTACCAGAAGAAGGTTAAAGCAATTCTTAAAAATATTGGTAACGAAGCAGCCGATGGTGCTGAAAAGCATTTTGATCGCGCCCGAGACGCAATCAGTGACTGGATCAACGAGGCAGATAAAAAAATACCAATGGGTGGTGAAAAGCTTGCGAGGGTAGTGCGTGAGGTATCGGATGCGGGTGCCAAAGTATTTAAAGAGGGGCGCAAAGCCGTTGAGGATGCGATTGATTCGGCTGAAAAGAATCTACATTCAGTTGCTAAAAAAACAAGTAAAGCCATTCGGCCAAAAGCGCCAAGCAAAAAATCGACTGCAGTCAAAAAATTGGTTCCCAGAAAATCTTCCCGAACTGTAAAAAAGACTGAAGCAAGCGCAACTGAGAATAGTTCAGAAAAAAAGCCTCTCTAGTTTTCTCTGCGGGGTGGGCTAGCAAGGTTTGCTAGCCCTTTGATTTATCTGATTTTTTCAAGAAACTTGATTCCAGTTTCTTGTCATGAAAGCGTCATATTTCCTGTTTATCGTTCAAGTATCGCGTTGTGCGAGAACCATTTAAAGGAATATAAATGACGATTACCTTGAAAAAAGCCCTAGCAGTAGCGGCTCTTTCTATGACCACCGCTAGTCTTGCTCCAGCAGCCTTTGCTGCAGACATTACTGGTGCTGGCGCGACATTCCCATACCCAATTTATGCCAAGTGGGCGGAGGCTTATAAAGCTCGTACTGGCAATGGTTTGAACTATCAATCAATCGGCTCTTCAGGCGGTGTCAAACAAATTAAAGCCAAGACTGTAGACTTTGGCGCAACTGACAACCCAGTGAAGTTTGAAGATCTACAGGCCGATGGATTGGTACAGTTCCCTGCAATTATCGGTGGCGTTGTGCCGATCATCAATTTAGAGGGTATCAAGCCAGGTCAAATTCGCTTGGATGGCCAAACCTTGGCCGATATTTTCCAAGGAAAAATTAAAAACTTCAATGACAAGCGGATTACTGACTTGAACCCCGGAGTGAAAATCCCAGCAGGGGAGATTACCGTGGTTCACCGTGCAGACGGCTCGGGTACCACCGCAATTTTTACCGACTACTTGGCTAAAGTAAGCGCAGATTGGAAGTCTGCGGTCGGTGCTGGCGCTGCTGTGAAGTGGCCTGCTGCTTCGTCGGTTGGCGGTAAAGGTAATGAAGGTGTGGCTGCAAACGTTTCCCGCGTGAAGAACTCGATTGGCTATGTTGAGTATGCCTATGCCAAGAAGAACAACATGACCCACGTGCAGTTAAAAAATCAAGCTGGGCAGTTTGTGCAGCCTGATGATGAGACCTTTGCGGCAGCTGCAGCCGGAACGGATTGGGCGAAGATTCCTGGTATGGGAACCTTTATTACCAACGCCGGCGGTGCTAAATCGTGGCCGATTACTGGCGCATCATTTATCTTGATGTACAAAGAGCCTGCTAACAAAGCTCGTTCAGCTGAAGTATTGAAGTTCTTCGACTATGCCTTCAAAGAGGGTAAGAAGATGGCGGCTGATTTGGACTATGTGCCAATGCCTGACACTACAACAGATTTCATTCGTAAGAACGTTTGGAATCAAATTAATACCAAATAATCTCTTCATTGACTGTTCTAAAATCAGCCCTAGTATGTCTGGGGCTGATTTTGTCTAAAAAGGTCTATTTATGGAAGCGGCGTTAAGTAATCACGCAGTCAATCATGAAGTCTTAAGCATTGCTAGGCGACAGCGTGCTTTAGATCGAGTTTTTAAATACTCCACCCAATTTTTTGCACTCACCGTATTACTTGCATTACTTGGGATTATTGCGTCCTTAATTTTCAACGCTGCACCTGCGCTTAGTAAGTTTGGTTTCGGATTCTTCACCACGGTTGAGTGGGACATTATTAATGGCGAGTTTGGTGGCTTGATTGCTATCTACGGCACCATCATGACTTCATTCATTGCTCTTGTGATTGCAGTGCCACTAAGTTTTGGCATTGCTGTATTTTTAACGGAGATCTGTCCTACTGTTCTTCGACGTCCGCTTGGAACAGCGATTGAGATCTTGGCTGCCGTGCCGTCGATTATTTACGGCATGTTTGGCTTATTTATCTTCGCCCCTTTATTTGCTGATTACATTCAGCCGGCTCTTGCTGCAACACTTGGTCAAATTCCAGGGCTCGGTATTTTGTTCTCGGGCGCCTTTAATGGAATTGGTATTTTGTGCGCCGGCTTAATCTTGGCGATGATGGTTCTGCCATTTATTGCTTCAGTCATGCGTGACGTATTTGAAATTGTCCCTCCGGTATTAAAAGAGTCTGCCTACGGTATTGGTTGCACTACCTGGGAGGTGGTTAAAAACGTTGTTTTGCCTTACACCAAGACAGGTGTCATTGGGGGCATTATGTTGGGTTTGGGCCGCGCTCTAGGGGAGACCATGGCGGTAACCTTCGTCATCGGTAATGCCCATAAGATTTCTGCATCGCTATTTGCTCCTGGTAACTCGATTGCATCGACCTTGGCCAATGAGTTTGGTGAAGCAGAGGTAGGGCTCCACTACTCATCGCTGTTTGCACTGGGTTTAGCACTATTTGTGATCACCTTTATTGTTCTATCGCTCGCCAAAATCATGTTGATGCGAATGGAAGCCAATCAAGGAGTGAAAACCTAATGAGTACACGCGATCCATCGTTATTTGCAAAACGAAAGCGGGCCAATGCCTTAGGTCTGACTTTTTCAATGATTGCCATGTCCATCGGCATGCTATTCCTATTCTGGATCCTAGCCATTTTGTTGTGGAAAGGCTTTGCGGCGATTAGTCCATCACTATTCTTTGCCAGTACCCCAGCACCCGGATCGGAGGGGGGTGGTCTGGCCAATCCAATCGTGGGTAGCTTGATGATGGTTTTCTTCTGTGCTTTCATCAGCACCCCCATCGGAATCTTGGCAGGAATCTATTTGTCCGAGTATGGCCAAAATAATAAATTTTCTGAAGTGACACGCTTTGTTACCGATATTATGTTGTCGGCCCCATCCATTGTGATCGGTTTGTTTGTCTATGCCATCATCGTCTATCAAGTAAAGCATTTTTCAGGATGGGCTGGAACCGTAGCCCTCTCCTTGATTGCGATCCCGGTTGTGGTGCGCACCACTGAAAATATGCTGAAGCTGGTGCCCACTACACTGCGTGAAGCCGCTTTTGCACTGGGCGCGCCAAAGTGGAAGGTATCGCTGAGTGTGGTCTTGCGGGCCGCAAAAAGTGGTGTGATCACCGGCGTATTGTTGGCGATTGCGCGGGTGAGTGGAGAGACTGCGCCGCTACTGTTTACAGCCCTGAATAACCAGTTTTTCTCAACCAATATGAATGCCCCGATGGCTAATTTGCCAGTGGTGATCTTTCAGTTTGCCATGAGCCCCTATGACAATTGGGTTAATCTGGCCTGGGGTGGTGCACTTTTAATTACGTTTGCGGTTCTTAGTTTAAATATTTTGGCTCGTGTCGTATTGCGAGAAAAGGTTAAAGTATGACAATGATGAAAACGATGTTCCATG
>JBEDHB010000014.1:0-13218 GCA_041174325.1 Pseudomonadota bacterium | reverse complement strand
TATGTTTAAGCCCCTTGCTAACGCAGTCTCTTTTAAGATCTCAGGCTTGGTGGCCTTAGGATTATCGGGTGGACAAAAAACAGCTACGACTTCATCACCTCGCTCTAAAAAAGCCTCTAGAGCAACTTTTCCGAAGTCTTGACTGCCAATTAATGCGATACGCAACCTAAATAACCTTTTTGTGACGCAAGTCAATGAGTTGATTTAAATCAAACCCCAACTCCTGCAATATCTCATCGGTATGCTCGCCCAGCAATGGAGATCGAGTAACCTCTGTGGGGCTATCCGATAATTTGATAGGGTTGCCAACTGTTAAATACTTCCCGCGAATTGGATGGTCCACCTCAACCACAGTTCCAGTCGCACGCAAAGCGGGCTCATCAGCTATTTCTTTCATAGAAAGAATCGGGCCACAAGGTACATCATATTGATTGAGAATACCCATCGCCTCAAACTTCGTCTTGGTCATGGTCCACTTCTCAATCTCCGCAAAAATACCCATGAGCCGAGGTAAACGAGCTCCTGGTGACGCGTAATCCCTATCCGTGATCCAGTCTTCACGACCAATCACTTTACAAATTGCTTCCCAGACAGCAGCTTGAACGACGACGTAAATATAAGAATTGGGATCCGTTTCCCAGCCCTTACATTTCAGAATCCAGCCTGGCTGACCACCGCCGGAGGCGTTTCCAGCTCGAGGTACTGCATCACCAAAAGTACCATTTGGATACTGCGGGTACTCTTTCATAACCCCATTTCGGGTCAGCCTTTGTTGATCGCGTAACTTAACGCGGCACAAGTTGAGAACGGCGTCTTGCATCGCTGCATCGACCTTTTGCCCCTTACCGGAGTGGGTGCGCTGATAAAGCGCGGTCACAATGCCAAGCGCCAGATGCAAACCAGTGCCACTATCACCAATCTGGGCGCCAGTAACCATGGGAGGGCCGTCATCAAATCCAGTGGTGGATGCTGAACCCCCAGCGCATTGCGCCACATTCTCATAGACCTTGCAATCCTCGTATGGACCAGGACCAAACCCCTTAATTGAGGCCATAATCATGCGGGGATTTAATGATTGAATATGCTCCCAGGTGAATCCCATTCGATCTAGAGCTCCAGGGGCAAAATTTTCAACCAGGACATCGCACTTTTTAATGAGGCGCTCCAGAATATCTTTTCCTTCTGGCGTCTTGGTATTGACGGTAAGCGAGCGCTTGTTGTGATTAAGCATCGTGAAATACAGGCTATCCGCATCGGGTATATCTTGTAGCTGATTACGAGTCGCATCGCCCTCACCCGAACGCTCCACCTTGATGACATCTGCCCCAAACCAAGCGAGCAACTGGGTGCACGTCGGCCCAGATTGAACGTGCGTAAAGTCGAGGATCTTAACCCCCTCAAGTGCCTTAGCCATAAAAAAGTCCTAAAAGTTTAAAAAATTAATAAAAGTCATTTTACCAGTGCTGATATTGGCTAAAAATGGTGACGCAGTCCCGAACTAGTGCAACCGCTGTATAGAGCCTCTGGCTTGGATTCCAGCTCGATGAGGCGCTTTTTAGCTCTTTCTTCTAAAAATCGAGGAGTCTCCTCCCGAATTACAGTAACCACGCCGCTCACTTAATAGTGCTATTCATGGAGCATGACGCGAGTCATCACGGATGACAAAGTGTGGCCATCTTTATGGATTACAAGTACTTGCAGGGTTTACTTACCGTACTGCGTGGCGCCTGTTTCCATAAATGGCGATAAACCTTCCGAATAGCCTCATGAGCTGGTGAAAATCGACCTCATGGTTCATGAGATTTCATGCCTCCCCTGAAAAACAAATGGCGCCCGCAGGCGCCATTGCTTAACAACTAAAACGATTAAACAGCTTTTGCAGCATGCAACTGTGCAATTTGGTCTTTGCTGTAGCCAAGATCCGATAGAACTTCATCGGTATGCTCACCCAATACTGGGGATGGCTTCACTTCGATCTCCAGATCGGAGAACTTAATTGGGCTACCAATCGTGAGGTACTTACCACGTACTTTGTGATCCACTTCAACAATCGAACCGCTAGCCCGCAAGTCAGGTGACTCAGCGATCTCTTTCATGGAGAGTACAGGTGCACATGGGATATCAAACTTACGCAAGATATCAACGGCCTCGTACTTGGTCTTATCTTTGAGCCAATCTTCAATAGTTGCGAAGATGTCAAAAATCTTATCTTGACGAGCTTGTGCGGTCATATAGGCTGGATCGGTTGCCCACTCAGGCTTACCAAGAGCTTTAGTAATTGGCTCCCAAGCGTGACCTTGAATCGTGAAATAGATGTAGGCGTTTGGATCGGTTTCCCAACCTTTGCACTTTAAGACCCAGCCAGGCTGACCGCCGCCGCCAGCGTTACCGCCACGGGGTACAACATCACTAAATTTGCCATGTGGATACTGTGGGTACTCTTCGAGGTAACCGATACGATCCAAACGCTGCTGATCACGCAACTTCACACGGCAGAGGTTCAACACGGCGTCTTGCATCGAGCAAGCCACTTTCTGACCTTTGCCCGTCTTTTGACGATGCATCAGAGCAGTCAAGATACCAATCGCCAAGTGCATACCGGTATTGCTATCGCCCAATGCAGCAGCGGATACGGTGGGAGGGCCATCCCAGAAACCAGTGGTCGATGCTGCACCACCAGCGCACTGAGCAACGTTCTCATACACTTTCAGGTCCTCATAGGAGTGGCCATCAGAGAAGCCTTTGACCGATGCCAAAATCATCTTGGGATTCAATTCCATAATGCGATCCCATGAGAAGCCCATGCGATCTAAAGCACCTGGGCCAAAGTTCTCGACCATGACATCCGAAACCTTGATCAACTTCTCAAGTACTTCTTTGCCCTCAGGGGTCTTAGTATCCAAAGTTAAGGAACGCTTATTGCCATTGAGCATTGTGAAATACAAGGCATCAGCATCGGGGATATCACGCAACTGACTACGGGTCACGTCACCAGAACCGGGGCGCTCAACTTTAATCACGTCAGCACCATAAAAGCCCAGCAATTGGGTGCAAGCAGGACCTGCTTGAACATGGGTGAAATCGATAATCCGAATTCCGTCTAGTGGTTTACTCATCTTAAATCTCCTTTGAACTCTTTATATCAATGAATGATTACTTCTTGGTTGCAGTGGAAGCTGGGTTGAGATTGGTTAAACGACCACTCTCGGTGCCAGCGGTTTCATCAATTACGGCATTGATGACGGTTGGCTTGCCAGAGGCCAATGACTGATTCAGTGCATCAGTCAACTCCTTGGGAGTCGTCACGTTAAAACCAACGCCACCAAATGCTTCCATCATCTTGTCGTAACGGGCATTCTTCACAAAGACGGTTGGAGCGACATCAGAACCACCAGTGGGGTTCACATCAGTGCCACGATAAACACCGTTATTGTTAAACACTACAGTGATGATTGGCAGGTTGTAGCGGCAGATGGTTTCGAGCTCCATTCCACTAAAACCAAACGCGCTATCACCCTCGATTGCAATCACGGGTTGCTTACTAGTAACCGCTGCGCCGATCGCGTAGCCCATACCGATACCCATAATTCCCCAAGTACCTGAGTCAAAACGCTTGCGTGGCTTATACATATTGACAATACTGCGAGCATAGTCAAGCGTATTGGCGCCTTCGTTCACGATATTGACATCTGGATTGGCCTTCACCACTTCACGAATTGCGCTCAAGGCGCTGTGGAAGTTCATAGGGGAAGGATTCTGAGCAAGTGTCTCCTCCATCTTTGCGATGTTTTTATCTTTTCTTTGATTAATCGCGTTGATCCATTCAGCATTGGGCTTTGGAACGCTCGCAATTTGCTTCAAAATTTCGGTTACACACGAGCCGACATCGCCAATCACAGGGGCTGAGATCGGTACGTTGCTATCAATTTCAGTTGGTGCAATATCAATCTGAATAAATTTCTTCAAATGATTGCCCCAGGTTTTACCTTTACCATGGGCTAATAACCAGTTCAGGCGGGCGCCAACCAGCATCACCGCATCGGCTTCTGCCAATACAAATGAACGCGCTGCCGATGCGCACTGTGGATGGGTATCGGGCAACAAACCTTTGGCCATCGACATTGGAAGATAAGGGATACCAGATTTCTCGACCAAATCTTTAATCTCTTGATCGGCCTGGGCATAGGCTGCGCCTTTACCCAAAAGGATCAATGGACGCTTTGCATTTTTCAAAACATCGATTGCTCGCTTGATGGCATCTGGCGCAGGAATCTGCTTCGGCGCTGCGTCAATCACACGGAATAACGATTCTTGCCCCTTTTGCGCCGGAATACTTTGTCCTAATAACTGCGCTGGCAAGTCGAGGTATACGCCGCCTGGGCGTCCTGATACCGCAGCACGAATGGCGCGCGCGACACCAATAGCAATGTCTTCGGCCTTGTTAATCCGGTAGGAAGCTTTGGCGTAGGGCTTGGCAGCATTTAACTGATCCATCTCTTCATAATCACCCTGCTGCAAGTCCACAATCTCACGCTCGCTTGACCCAGAAATCAAGATCATGGGGAAGCAATTAGTGGTTGCATTCGCAAGGGCAGTTAAGCCATTTAAGAATCCAGGTGCCGATACCGTTAAACAAATACCAGGCTTTTGAGTCATGTAACCAGCAATCGCCGCGGCATTACCAGCGTGTTGTTCGTGACGAAATCCGATAAAGCGCATTCCTTCGGCCTGTGCCAAACGTGCTAAGTCAGTAATCGGGATACCAACCAGTCCAAAAATGGTATCGATATCATTGGCCTTGAGGGCATCGATCACTAAATGGAAGCCGTCGGTTAATGGGGTCTCTTCTGCAGCGATATTGGCAGAATGCTCTTTCGTGGCTGTCAACATAACGTTGTCTCTCTCCGTGGGATTGGTTGTCTTCAACATCACCTCCATTAAAAGGGTCTCAGTCGAACTGAAACGAATCTTAGGGCTTACAAGCAGGTTCAGCATTGACTTTCGTCAATTTCCCCTGAAATCCAATAAAAACTTAGGGTTAGAGCCTGCGGAATCCGTGCAATAACCCTTTAATTTTATATAAATAGCTCTTTGTGTTTGCTCTTTAAGCGACTCAGGGTTTCGGGCGAAAGATTAAGGTAGGCGGCTAATTCTTTTTTGGGTAAAACGTCGAATAAGTGCTCATATTTCCGTAAGAAACGTTCGACACGACCAGGGGCATCGAGCATGTGCAAGGTGATCGTATGAGCCATGATTTCACTCATTAGACGCATCACCTCAAACTCAAAACTTTCTTTCAGTTTTGGGTGGTTTTCCAAAAACTCAGCCCACTTTTTAAGAGGCATCCGTGCCACCCTGGCTTTTGTAACCGAAGCAATGCTGTATGGAGCGGCGCGCTGCAAGCGCCAAGCGGCATAACTTGTTTCGATATCTTTCTCAATCGCAAAACGCAGGATCATTTCTTTTGCATCGGCACTGGAAACAATGCGCTTCAAAATACCATCGAGGACAAAATACTGCTCCATTTGATAGTTGCCTTGGCGCAATAAGATCTCGGATTTCTTAAGATCCGAGATCTCTAAGGAGCTCTCTAATTCAGCCATGCCGCTGGGATCTAGATTGCGCAGAGCAATATTTTGGCTAAGCTGCAAGCGAATTAGATTCTTTTCTGGATGTCTGTCTAGTATGGTCATTAAGTATTTACTCGAACGATTCATTGTAAGCCTTCCAACACAAGATATTCGGGTTAATCCTAGTCGCAGATAGGGTAATATAGAGTCGTCGTGGTGCCCAAATGCATGTCATTTGGGTTAAACGGGAAACACTACTCAAACGTGTGCTGCCCCCGCAACGGTAAGTGAATGCGCCAGTCGTTTGGCGCTATGGTTTGATAAGCCACTGTGTGTCAATGCATGGGAAGGCCAAATCTAAAGTTCACCAGCCCGGATACCGGCCAAGACAGGTGGAATTTCGCGGACGGGGACTTTCGCGCGCCAATATAGGGTCCTCGTAGACCCTCATTGACGCTCATCCCTATTCCGAATTCTGTATCGCCCGCTAACGGGGAGGTTGGCAGGCATTACAACTTGGGATTCATCATGCAACCATGCCGTAACTTTTGGGGGCTCAACAACCGTTGGCGCCTATCCGCTCTCACTCTCGCATTAACCATTGTTTTTAGTAACCAAACTGCATATGCCCAAAGTGGCAATGTATCAGTCAGCACAGCCAAAAATCCAATGAATCCAGTAATTGTGACGGCAACCCGAACTCCCACCCGCGCCAACGACGTTCTAGCAGACTACGTCTACATCGGCCCCGAAGAAATTGCAGATGCTGGGCAAACCAGTCTGGTGGAGCTGCTTCAACGGCAGAGGGGGGTTGAAATCACGGGAGCAAGTGGAAGTGGCGGCAGCGGTGCAAGTGTCTTCTTGCGTGGAACGAGTAATCAACAAAGTTTACTTTTAATCGATGGGGTAAGGGTTGAAGCAGGATTTTTGGGGGGGCCAACATGGTCTGCTATTCCTTTAGCCATTATTGATCATATTGAAATTATTTTTGGCCCACAAAGTAGTCTTTATGGCTCCGATGCCATTGGTGGCGTAATCCAAATTTTTACTAAAACTGGCGAAGGTCCATTTCAGGCATCAGCATCAACTGGTTATGGTACTTACGGAACCACCATTTCAGAAGCTGGGATTTTTGGCAGAGCCGGCAAAGATAATCAAATTAAATATTCTCTAAGTGCAACCGAAGAAGTGTCTTCTGGATTTAGTGTTATGAGTAAAAATAATCCAGATGTTCAATTTTATGATCCAAATCAAAGAATGGGTTATACGAAGACTGGTGGTGCTGGAAAGATTAGCAATGAATTTCAACGAGGCCAAGAAATTGGAATGCAATTCTTTGCCGGAAGACTCAAGTCACAGTATTCCTTTTCAACCTCTACTATTGGCGAGTCAATTAGCAGCTTGAGTAGTTTTTCAGTATTCTCAAAAAATCAAATAAACGAGTCTTGGAAAAGTCTAATCCAAGTTTCGCAATCATATGATTCCAGTCAACAGCTCAACTTTATTGGGCTGTATAACACAAAACAAAATATTGCTACCTGGCAGAATGATATTCAAATTGGTAAAGATTTATTACAGATTGTTGCTGAAAGAAAAAATCAGTATGTAGATTCAAGTGCTTTCAACAACTTATTCGCCTTAACAAACTTTAGTCAATCACGAAATACAAATTCCATAGCCGGGCTTTATCAATTAACACGGGGCTCTCACTTAGCAAATATATCTTTTCGAAATGACAACATTACTAGCTATGGACCTCAGAATACTGGCGGAATTTCATATGGTTACTTTCTAACCAAGCAATTAAGGATGAACATTAATTACGGAACTGGATTTAGAGCGCCTACTTTTAATGATTTGTTTTACCCTGGTTATGGAAACAGTAATATCAAAGCCGAAACAAGTAAAAATACAGAGGCAGGAATTCACTACGAATCAAACAAATACGATGGGCGAATAGTTTTATATAGCAATTCTATTTCCAATTTAATTCAAGGATCAGGTAGCGATACCTCAAAATGTCCTGCTGGAACTTATGGAAGGTCTGGCTGCGCTACAAATATTGGTTCCGCCAAAATCATGGGGCTCTCCATTGGAGGATCCATGAAAGCAGGGAATTTGAGCTTCCGAGGGTCTTTTGATCAACAAAATCCAGTGGACGAATCAACTGGCGGTGTTTTGCCCAAACGAGCCAAGCAATTTGGTAATGCGGGGATTGATTACAAAATTCGTAATATGAAGGCTGGAGCAGAGGGAACATTTGTTGGAAGGCGATTTGATAGTTATCCAGCGGGAGCCCCTATGGGTGGATATGCATTATTTAATCTATTTGCTGATTACGAGTTTGCCAAAGATTGGTCACTCTTTGGGCGATGGAACAATATCTTCAATAAGGATTACCAGCTGTCCTATGGATTTAATACCCCCGGATCGAACCTTTTTGTTGGGGTTCGGTACGCCATGAAATAAAGGGTTTGTGTTAATTTAGGTCTAAAATAGTCCCATTACTTAAGGAGGAATCATGTTTAATCTTTCGACCAAACAGACCGCATGGATTGCAGTGGTTTTTTCCTTGATTTTATGGGCCACTCGAGGGCAACATGTGGCTTCTATGATGAGCCTGCCGGACGCCACCTGGGCAATTGCCTTCATGGTTGGTTTCTTGTTAAGTCCCATTCTCTTTGTACTCGTCTTGGCCCAGGCTTTTGTGATTGATTACTTGGCGATGGGTGATTACCTCTTCAATCTCGCCTATGCAGCCCTGCTTCCTGCTTATTTGGCACTGTGGCTGGCTGGTCGGTGGTTGCGTCAACACTACGAACAGCAAGGATTCAGAATTAGTCAATTTGGTGTAGCCCTAATTGGTGGCGTCGCAATTTGTGAGCTGATCTCCAGTGGCGCTTTTTATTTTCAGAAAAGCAATGCGACTCTTTTGGGATTCGCTGAGCTATTTGGTGCCTATTTCTTTGGTAACCTGTTCTTCACGCTCTGCTACGTTGCTGTTGCCCTGCTTGCGTTCTGTCTGGTTACTGGAGTCTCCAATAAGAAATTAGCCTAGTTCTGATACGATCGCTTTTATGTCGCAAGACTCGATTGAGCAAACGCTCCGACGCCTTTCTGAGAAATTAAAAATGGTGAATGCCTCCGTAGAGGCATTACGAGAGGATCGCATGGCCCTCGAATCAAAAATTGAGGATGCCCAAAAGCGCATCGAGCACATTTTAAAGCGCCTGCCTGAACAAAGCGATTCACGTCAAATGAACCTGTTGGGTGATAACGCGATCATTGATAAAGACCATGACCCAACAACGCATTGAAGTTAGTCTGGCTGGCCACAAGATCACGCTTACAACCTCAAGCGATCATGAACCATTACTACGCGAAGCCTGCTCGTTAGTCGATGAACAAATAAAACTGGCCTTGGCCAGCGGCAATAAAAGTATTGAACGGGCGGCTATGATGGCTGCTATTAAATTAGCCGGTGACCTGATTAAAGCTCAGCAATCTGTAGCGGAGGCTACCAATACTCCTCAGGTTGATTCCGAGCAACTAACTTTGATTGAACAGGAAGTCAATGCACTTGAACAACAAGTGGACTTTTTAATCAAAACCCTTTCCCTGCCTGGTACGCCAAGGCCAATAGTTCCTTGAACCGATGCGTAAGCATACGGAACGGGTATTGCAGTATGGGCGTGAGCGTCTAATCGATTTACAGTGTGGGCTTGTCCGACACTCCCTGAGTCATTTGATGCACCCGAAGTATTGCTACCGTACCACCTTGAACTTTAGGGTTCAGGATGACGGTCTAGCGACCAAGGCGGGGATCCTTTCATGTTTCTGACTGATATTGCAATCCTGCTGGTTTGCGGAGCATGTGCTGGATTCTTGGCAGGACTCTTAGGAATTGGTGGCGGGATGATTTTGGTTCCCTTCATGATCATCGTCTTTAACCACCAAGGATTTAGCCAAGACATCATTGTTCATATGGCAATCGCTACGGGGATGACCACCATTTTGTTTACCTCACTCTCGGCGATTCGGGCGCACCATCGCCACGGCTCAATTGACTGGAAACTAGTCGCAGGATTCACCCCAGGAATTATTGTTGGGAGTTTTTTGGGGGGTAGCGAGCTATTTGAGGCCTTTAATACCGGTTGGCTTTCCCTCTTCTTTGCGATCTTTATTGTGTACACCTCGATTCAGATGTTCATGAATAAAAAGCCCAAGCCCGAGCGCGAACTGCCCGGGAAGATAGGTTTGTTTTCCTATGGCGCTTTCTCTGGAGGACTATCAAGCCTTCTGGGAGCCGGCGGGGCCTTTGTTACCGTACCATTCATGATCTGGTGCAATGTAAGCCCTCATGTGGCAATGGCAACCTCATCAGGACTGGGTTTTCCGATTGCCTTGGCATCAACCCTTGGTTACGTCTTTGGTAGTTTTGGTCGACCCGACTTACCGGCTGGCTCCTTCGGATTTATCTACCTTCCGGCAGTTGCCTGCATTGTGGCAACCAGTATTTTCACCGCTCCCCTCGGAGCAAAATTGGCCCGTAAGCTCAATATTGTTCAGCTCAAACGAGTCTTTGGGGTCATGCTAATGTTCTTGGCGCTCTTTATGTTCAATGAGGCCCATAAAGCGCTCGGGGCTTAATGGCTGTATTGCTGGCGCAATATGTTCTTTTGCACCTTGCCCATTGCATTACGAGGCAAGCCCTCGACAATTTCAATCCGCTTGGGAACCTTGAAGTTTGCGATTTTTGATTTGAGTACATCAATCATCGATTGACTGTTGAGTTTAGCCCCAGGCTTTGGAACCACAACCGCCATAACTGCCTCACCAAAGTCTTTATGAGGAATGCCAATCACTGCGCTTTCTGCGACCCCATCCATGTCATCAATAAAACTCTCGATCTCTTTTGGATACACGTTGTAACCGCCCGAGATGATTAAATCCTTATTGCGACCCACGATGGAAAGATAATGATCAGGTACCTTACCAGCACTTGTTTCACCACCCCAACGACCCACATCACCCGTTTTAAACCAACCGTCTTTGGTGAACTCCTCGGCGGTCTTCTCAGGCATTCGCCAGTAGCCCTTAAATATATTTGGGCCACGCACTTCAATAGCCCCAATCTCATTGACACCACACGGTAATCCGGATTCATTAACGACGCGAACATCAACTCCGGGTAGAGGTACCCCAACCGACCCTCCCACCCTGGATCCCTGATAGGGATTGGAGACCAACATCACGGTCTCACTCATGCCATAGCGCTCGAGAATGGTATGCCCCGACACCTTCTCGAACTGATTAAAGGTCTCAGTTAACAAAGGTGCTGAGCCCGAAACAAACAGGCGCATGTTTTTACAAACGCTCTGGTTAAAGTTTGGATCCATTAATAAGCGAACGTAGAAAGTGGGTACACCCATCATGACGGTCGAGCGTGGCAAATGTTTAATCAGCTGCACAGTATCTAAGCGGGGCAACCAGATCATTTTGCTGCCATTCAACAATGCGCCATGAGCGGCTACAAATAAGCCATGGACATGAAAAATAGGCAGGGCATGTAACAGGACGTCGTCTTTTTTCCAGCCCCAAAACTCCTTTAATACCTGGGCATTACTACCAAGGTTGCCGTGCGTAAGCATGGCACCTTTACTGCGCCCAGTGGTGCCAGAGGTATACAAAATAGCTGCCAGATCGTCATCAGCCTTTTTAACAGTCTTAAACTGATCAGAACATTGAGCAGCCCGATCTAAAAGTGATCCAGTCCGATTCTCATCGAGGGTAAATACATTTTGCGTACCGCTTTTGAAAGCAATCTTCGAAATCCAAGAAAAGTTCTTGGGACTGCAAACGACAACGGCTGGTTCTGCATTCTCAAGAAAATACTGAATCTCAGACTCTTGATAAGCCGTGTTCAGCGGCAAATAAACATACCCGGCGCGTAAGGTAGCCAGGTATAAAAAAAGTGCTTCTGGGGATTTTTCAACTTGGACAGCAACTCGGGAGCCTTGGGGTAGCTTCAAGCTCTTGAGAAGATTTGCCATCATAGCCGTGGCGCAATCGAGATCGCGCCACGAGTAATACAGTCCTTCTTGGGTTTCTAGTGCACAGTCCTCACGATTCTTAGGGAAACCAGACTCTAGTAATGCGTATAAGTTCACTCAAAACCCTTAACTGCGAATACAAAATTAATCGAGCTTAGCGCCTGATTTCTTAACAACGTCAGCCCAACGCGTTACGTCTGAAGCAACCTGCTTACCAAATGCCTCTCCGTATAGATTGGGATTATCAGCGCCGTTTTGAGCCCAAATCGCTTTCAACTTTGGTGAATTCAGTGCCTTTTGAACCTCAGCTGTCATCTTGTCGATGATTGGTTTTGGTGTTCCAGCAGGAGCAAACATACCGTACCAAGTCGAGACGCGATAGTCTGGCAAACCAGCTTCTACGAAAGTTGGTACGTTTGGAATCGCTGGGTTACGCTTCTCAGAAGCAACAGCGATCGCAAACAACTTGCCCGCATTAATTTGTGGAGCAGATGTTCCCAAACCATCAAACTCTAAATCAACCTGACCAGCTAGGAGGTCGCTCATGGCTGGACCTGCGCCACGGTAAGGAATGTGAACAATGAAGGTACCTGTCTGAATCTTAAATAGCTCGCCAGCTAAGTGATGTACAGTGCCACTGCCTGCACTAGCAAAGTTATATTTGCCAGGATTCTTCTTCATCAGCGCAATAAAGTCTTTTAAGTTACGAGCACTCACACGATTGGGATTAACAACCAATACCTGTGGAACGCTAGCTAGAAGAGCGACAGGAATGAAACTCTTTTGAATGTCGTAGTCCAAGTTCTTGTACATGGAGGGAGCGATCGTATGATGCGATGGCGCCAATGAACCAGGTATAGCCATCTGGTGCTGCTTTTGCTGCCACCGATGCACCCACCGTACCGCCTGCACCACCCCGGTTATCAATAATGAACTGCTTACCCAATTGCTCGGTTAACTGAGCAGCTAAAGGACGAGCGAACGCGTCCGTTCCACCACCCGCTGGGAATGGGTTTAAAAATGTGACGGTTTTTACTGGCCACTCTTGTGCATTAGCGGTGCTTGATAAGCCCACTGCTGCTAATAAGCTAAGCACTAAGCCCGCTATTTTTTTCTTGTGCACTGATACCATTTTTGTCTCCTCTTGAATTCTTATAAAGGGTAAAACGATTCCAGATCGTATTCTAAATCGAACTTCAAAAACTAGGGCAAAACCCCTAAAAGTCCTCTATAAGACTCTTGTATAGGACTTATGGCGACTTATGGATTAATCAGTTTGCCAACGGATCGCGAATAAATAATATCGCCGTTGACAAAGCGCTCGTGATTTTCTTCAACGCTCGACAGATCATACAGATAATTCACCATTAACCCAGCAGATTGTCGTAAGCCATTCTTGGACAAATCCCCTGCCCAGTTAATTTGATGAAGCTTGGCGCCATTACCCAAATGGAATTTAGCTACTGGATTGCCATCCCGGCTTGGAGTCACCGCCGTCAGATAAATCGCCGTTAACGCCATCATGGCGGCCTTTTCTTGCTCGCTACAGTGGTCAGGATGCCAGGCCTTACCCAGCTTATCCATCCAATTAGCAC
>JBEDHB010000013.1:0-13456 GCA_041174325.1 Pseudomonadota bacterium | reverse complement strand
GCCGATTTGAGCATTAAGATTTCTTGTTCGCGGTACAACACAAGGATCACATGATCAAAATCTTATTAGTTGTTTTATTTTTATTCACAAACCCCACTAATGCGCAACAAGGGGCTAATGCGTCAGACGGTTTACAAGAAGAACTAATAACGGTTGACTTAGATCAGGATGCAAAACAAACAGGCTTATTTTCAATCAAAAGCGGAACTAAAAATCATTCGAAATTAGCTGTATTCATACCTGGCTATCCCTCAGTCTTTAGGCCGATTGTCGAAAACGGGGTAATGGTCAGCACAAAACTCAGTGGAAATTTTTTAATCCGGTCAAGACGTCATCTTGCGGATGAATCGATTGCAATACTAACGATTGATTGCCAATCCGATAGCGGTGATGTCTGCAAAAGCAGTTATCAGGCATCCAAAGAGCGTCAATTACACATTCGAAAACTGATAGATGAAGTAAAAAAGAGATACCCAAGCATTCAAGAGGTATGGCTTATTGGTACGAGTATGGGAACCATATCGTCGTCTTTTATGCCGACCTATGATCCCAAGGCTTATGCGGGAGCAATCCATACGGCCGCCATTACAGAACCAGTTGCAAGAAATTCGTATCGCGAGTTGATTAATTTTGACTACAAAAAATCGGGGATTCCTCAATTCTTTATTCATCACAAGGATGATCCTTGCTATCTAACAACATGGTCCGGAGCAAAATCCATTACTGATCAGTATGGAATTCCCTTAATTACTGTTTTTGGAGGAAGTAATTTTCAAGGTAACCCATGTAATGCATTTACAGAACATGGGTTTAGGGGTAAAGAGTTGGAAGTCATGCAGACCATTCGCGAAATCATTCTTACGCGAACCTCAAAAAATAATGAAGTTAAATAGATTGAATTTGGCGACTTGGAGTTTTACTGGCCACTTTAAATGCCGTCAGGATAATCAAACATTGAATAAAGGCAACGCCCAAGAAGAGCCAGTTGGGTCTACCGGCGTCTAACAGGATTCCGAAAACAAGGGGGCCAATTGAGGCGCCAAGATCAATGCCTGAGTAGACAATCCCATAGACACGGCCAGAAGCACCCTGCGGCGTTGCCGAACGAATCATTAAATCGCGTGATGGTGCAGAAATACCCAAGCCAATTCCAATCACAACAAACAAGGTTGGGATCAAGGCAGCCGATACCAACTCCCCACCAATAATCACCGACATGAGTGCACTGACAAATAAACAAATCACTACCGTGCGTTCTGGCGCAGCAAAACGACTTGCCAGATAGCCACCCAACAGCATGCCGCCTGCAGTTCCGAGGGCCAGTAAGGTTAGAAAAAAGTTTCCAGAGGCAACGGAGATTTCATAGGTCTTGAACAGCGCGCTGGGTGCAAATGACTGAATACCTGACATTGCCACCATGCTAAAAAAGAAAAAGAGCCAGCATAGCCAAACGGCCGGCAACTTCAAGAAATCAAAGGTTCCCAGTGGGCTGTGGTTTGGGTCTTCCTTACGCGCATTCGCTAAATTACTAGCCTGACGCTCTTTCGCATCATCTGTTAGTAAGTCGCGGTTAAACCATAGCAACACTAGGACTGAGATCGCCAAGATCGCTGCTGCCATCATGGCAGTTCGCCAATTTGCGAGCTCTGCAATCGCCACCATAAAGACAGGGGCTAAAGCCCATCCTAAATAACCGGTGACTCCATGAAAGGAATAGGCATACGGTAGTCGTTTTGATGAAATCTTATGATTAATGAGCGTGTAATCGACTGGATGAAAAACACCGTTACCGCACCCCATCAAAATAGCGCCAATCATTAATCCCAAATAGCTTGAACTCACAGCATAGGTCACTGCCGATAAAGCTAATAGTCCAATCCCTGCGAATAAGACCGGACGGGCACCTTTGTGATCCACCAAAAAACCAGAAGATGCTTGCACGATGCACGAGACCACAAAGAAGACGGTCATCAATAAACCAAGCTCGGCATACGACAAGCCAAATTCGATCTTAAGCCAGGGGAACAGTGGGGGAAGAACTAAATGATAAAAATGCGAGGTGCCATGCGCGAGGCTAATTAAGCCAATCGTACGGTTATCACTAGAGTGAAGACTGCCTTGAGCAAGCGACATGGCACTAGTTTAGCGCCAGTCGCCCAATCCTCCAAAACGCTCAATGCACAAGGCGTGAAAAGCTGAAGTCGCCTTTTTTATCCACATCCACCGGAATTACGTCCTGTGGGCCAAATTTACCCTCCAAGATCATCTTAGATACCGGATTTTCAATATGTTGCTGAATGGCTCGTTTAAGTGGTCTGGCTCCAAATACTGGATCGAAACCAACTTCAGCTAATTTGTTCAGCGCCGCATCACTAATATCCAATTGCATATCAAGACGCGCCAATCGCTCAGATAGATTTTGCAAGAGGATTTTCGCAATCGAGGCAATATTCTTTTGATCAAGTCCATGGAATACCACGATCTCATCGACTCGATTTAAGAACTCAGGACGGAAATGATTCTTAAGCTCCCCAAAAACCGCTTCCTTCACTTCTGTTTGCTTTTTACCCGTCATTGACTGGATCAAGTGAGAACCGATGTTACTGGTCATCACAATCACGGTATTTTTAAAATCGACCGTGCGCCCTTGACCATCGGTTAGGCGCCCATCGTCCAATACCTGCAGCAACACATTAAAGACATCAGGGTGTGCTTTTTCGATCTCATCAAACAAAATCACGCTATAGGGTTTGCGACGAACCTGCTCGGTAAGATAACCGCCCTCCTCATAGCCTACATACCCAGGAGGCGCCCCAATTAAGCGCGCGACACTGTGTTTTTCCATGAATTCGCTCATGTCAATCCGAATTAATCGGTCATCGCTATCAAATAAAAACTCAGCTAATGCTTTGCATAGCTCAGTCTTACCGACACCAGTAGGCCCTAAGAACATAAATGAACCATACGGTTTATTTTCCTCGGAAAGACCGGCGCGCGACCGACGGATCGCATCCGATACCGCACGGATTGCTTCATCTTGACCCACGACACGTTCATGCAGATGGTCTTCCATCTTCAACAGCTTATCCCGCTCGCCCTGCATCATTTTGGAAACCGGAATACCGGTTGCGCGCGAGACAACCTCGGCTATCTCTTCAGCGCCAACTTGTGTACGAAGTAACTTTGGTCGGTTGGTATCTTTTTGCTCTGCTTTTGCCTCGGCTGCAGCCGCTGACTTAAGCTTTTGCTCGAGTTCAGGTAATTTGCCGTACTGCAATTCAGCGACCTTCTCGAGCTTACCCTCCCGTTGCAACTTTGCAATTTCTGCTTTGACGCGTTCAATCTCTTCCTTAACGGAGGCAGCGCCCAAGGCTGCACCTTTTTCTGCCTTCCAAATTTCTTCAAGGTCGGCATACTCAGCGCCCAAACGCGCAATTTCTTCTTCAATAAGGTCTAGGCGTTTTTTAGAAGCATCATCTTTCTCTTTTTTAACCGCTTCACGCTCGATCTTTAACTGGATTAGACGACGATCTAATTTATCCATGACTTCAGGCTTTGAATCAATTTCCATCTTGATGCGAGAGCCTGCCTCGTCGATTAAATCAATCGCCTTATCGGGCAAAAAACGGTCAGTGATATAGCGGTGAGAGAGCTCGGCTGCGGCCACAATCGCAGGATCGGTAATCTCAATTCCGTGATGTAGTTCATATTTTTCTTGTAAGCCACGTAAGATCGCAATCGTCGCCTCAACACTCGGCTCATCAACCATCACTTTTTGGAAGCGGCGCTCCAGAGCAGCATCTTTTTCAATATATTTACGGTACTCATCAAGAGTGGTAGCGCCAATGCAGTGGAGCTCGCCCCGTGCCAGCGCGGGCTTTAACATATTGCCAGCATCCATTGCCCCATCGGCCTTACCAGCTCCGACCATGGTATGAATTTCATCAATAAACATAATGGTGCGGCCTTCATCTTTTGCCACATCATTGAGAACTGCTTTTAGGCGCTCTTCAAACTCACCGCGATACTTTGCACCCGCCAGCAAAAGAGCCATATCTAACACTAAGACACGCTTATCTTTCAACGTTTCGGGCACTTCACCATTGACAATGCGTTGCGCGAGACCCTCAACGATGGCGGTCTTACCGACCCCAGGCTCGCCAATTAAGACTGGATTGTTTTTGCTACGCCGTTGAAGAATTTGAATGGCACGCCGAATTTCGTCATCCCTTCCGATCACAGGATCCAACTTTCCAAGTCGAGCGCGCTCGGTCAAATCAAGGGTGTATTTCTTTAAGGCCTCGCGCTGTCCCTCGGCATCAGCCGAGCTCACCGACTCCCCACCTCGAACTAAATCAATCGCCGCCTCTAAAGACTTTCGGCTCAGACCGTTCTCGCGCCCAGCTTTCCCAAGCTCACCTTTATCGTCTGCCAGAACCAACAGGAACAGTTCGCCAGCAATATATTGGTCGCCACGCTTACTCGCCTCTTTTTCGGTTTGGTTGAGCCAATTTAATAAAGCACGACCAATCTGAACATCACCCCCGGTGCCCTGGACCTGAGGTAATTTAGCAATCATCGCCTCAGCCGCTTTCTCAAGACCTGCGACATTGGTACCAGCCCGGGTTAATAGGCTACGTGCACCACCGTCTTGCTGACGCAGCATAGCCAAAAGCAAATGCTCAGGCTCGATGAATTGATTATCGTTACTTAAGGCAAGGCTTTGTGCATCCCCTAGAGCCTCTTGAAACTTAGTGGTTAATTTATCTATCCGCATGATTTATATGAATTTATTTACCAATGATTGAGTGTACTTAGAATATGGGGGTAAAACCCCATTATTCAAGTTTTTTATTTCAATGCAACGTGCGATGGCTTGGTACCTCTACTTACTCGAATGTGCCGATGGCAGCTATTACGCAGGCATTACCAATAGGCTTGAAGAGCGGATCGTCGCGCACAACCAAGGGGTTGGTGCACGCTATACGCGCGGACGAGGGCCGGTGAAGTTGCTGGAAGTAAAGACCTATCCTGACCGCTCGAGCGCATCTAAAGCAGAAAGTGCTGTCAAGCGTCTACCGCGCTCACAAAAAAGAGGGTTCTTTGCCTAAGGTCTTAAGTTTTAGACCAACGCGACAAAGCCTCATCATCCGAAACGCGGGCATCAACCCAGCGAGCGCCGTTTGGAGTGTCCTCTTTTTTCCAAAATGGCGCCTGTGTCTTTAAGTAGTCCATGATGAACTCGCATGCAGCAAAGGCTTCTCCACGATGGGCGCTGGTGACGGCTACCAGCACAATTTGATCGAGCGGCTGTAAGAGACCGACCCGATGAATAATCAGAGCTTGATTAAAATCCCAGCGATCCTTCGCCTGATCAATAATTGACTGAAGGGCTGCTTCGGTCATCCCTGGATAATGTTCCAAGGTCATTTGCCGAACAGCAGTACCGTCATTCAAATCTCGAACCGTACCAACAAAAATAGCAACTGCGCCAACTGATCCGTCACCGCTGCGCAAATTGGCAATTTCAGTCGTTAGATCAAAATCTTGCTCTTGAATACGAACGGGCATCTTAGCCTCCAGTGACCGGAGGGAAGAAAGCGATCTCAGCACCCTCCGATACAGCGGTATCTGCACTGACCATTTGCTGATTGAGGGCACAGCGCAATACTCGGTCTTTAGACAAAATATCAGACCAGGGCGCACCTCGCATGGTTAGGAAAGCGCGAAGATCCGCAATAGTTTTGACCGAATCAGGAATCACAATATCTTCTTGCCCCACACCCAAACCCTCGCGAATCGAGGCAAAAAAACGCAAATGCAATTTCATGGCGATGGATTAATAAAGTAGTCCGCTAAACGGGATATAACGAACCATATCACCCTTTTTAAAATCCTGTCCAGCAGGGCAATCAACCAACCCGTCTCCCCAGGCTGCGCTTGTCAAAACACCCGAGCTCTGATTTGGAAAAAGATCGAGGCCGCCATCCGTGTTCATTTTGACACGCAAAAACTCATTACGACGATCTGGCTTTAGCCAATCAAAATCAGCTCTCACCAGAAAAGATGGTGGTATCAAATCTGACCGTCCTTGAAGTTTTAGGATAAATGGACGAACAAACAGAATGAAGGTTACAAAGCTTGACACTGGATTACCAGGAAGTCCGATAAACCAAGCCTCGCTGTTTGACTGATTTTTTTTACGAACCGCTCCAAATGCCAGCGGTTTTCCTGGCTTAATACCAATCTGCCATAAATCCAGTCGACCTTCTGCATGAACGGCTGGCTTAATGTGATCCTCCTCACCCACCGAAACTCCGCCCGAGGTAATAATCAAATCATGATCTTCGCTAGCAGTTCGCAAGGCCTGCCGGGTTGACTCCAATCGATCAGGAACAATCCCATAATCCGTGCCAATACATCCCATACTACGAATGAGCCCTAATAACGTATCACGGTTCGAGTTATAGATACCGCCAGGCTTTAAGGGTTCACCAGGTAAGGAGAGTTCATCGCCAGTAAAAAAGGCGGCTACTCTCACTCTACGCTTCACAGGTAATTGTGCATAGCCAGCAGAGGCGGCAACGCCTAGGTGCTGGGGTCTTAAAACGGTGCCGGCCGATAAAGCGACTTTTCCGACAGTTAAATCCTCGCCGCGTCGACGAATCCACTGCCCCGCACTAGGAATGGAGTTAATTTGTATCAAATCCGATTGAGCCTGAGGCAGGCAATCCTCTTGCATCACAACCGCATCCGCTCCTGGCGGTATCGGCGCACCAGTAAAGATCCTTGCAATGGTGTTTGGCTTGAGCGGCTCACCAACAGACCCTGCTGGAATACGTTGATCAACTTTTAAGATAACGCCTGGCTCCGAAATATCCTGAGTAGCTACAGCGTAACCATCCATGGACGTGTTATCAAGGGGGGGTACGTCAACCGTACTAAGAATGTCGTCCGCAAGAACACGCCCTAATGCATCTTGGGTTGGCACTAACTCATGGGCCTCAACGGGCACAGGGTTTTTCAGCAAATGCGATATAGCATCGGCTGCACTAAGCAACGGTGGTTTATTACTAGAGGCTGGGGATGAGCTGATGGCCATGATCAATTGACGTGGTCTTGAATAAATGCTTTCACTGTCGGAGTGCTAGCCGGTACATTCGTCACACGTTGGGGCTTATTTTTAATGTCACGAAATGCGACTGGACAATCCGCGGGGCGTCCTAATGCCTCTTGAATCGTTTCTTCAAACTTAATTGGTAGGGCGGTCTCAAGAACTAACATTGGAGTCCCTTCCTGCAAATACTCGCGCGCTACTTTAATTCCATCGGCAGTATGGGTATCAATCATGACTCCATAGCGCTGATCAATATCACGTATCGTTTCTAGGCGATGAGGATGCGTACTCCGCCCCGAGACAAATCCAAATTTTGAAATGGTTTTAAATGCCGGATCGTTTGATAAATCAAACCCACCTTCAGTCTCCACTTGTTTAAATAATTGGGCAGTGCGCTTGCCATCGCGACCAAGCAAATCAAAAATAAAACGCTCAAAATTGCTTGCCTTGGAAATATCCATCGACGGGCTCGAGGTATGCAAGGTCTCCGCCGACTTACGCGCTCGGTAAACACCGGTTTTAAAGAACTCGTCCAGCACATCGTTTTCATTGGTTGCAACGACTAATTGCGCAATGGGTAAACCCATCATCCGGGCAATATGTCCTGCACAAACGTTTCCAAAGTTACCGGATGGCACTGCAAAAGAGATCTTTTCGTCACTCGACGAGGTTGCTAGCAAGTATCCCTGAAAGTAATACACCACCTGCGCTAGAACACGCCCCCAATTAATCGAGTTCACAGTTCCAATCCGATATTTGGCTTTGAAATCTAAATCATTACTAACCGCTTTGACGATATCCTGGCAATCATCAAACACCCCATCCACGGCCAGATTGAAAATATTAGGGTCTTGCAAGGAGTACATTTGCGCCGACTGAAACGGGCTCATCTTGCCGCGCGGCGATAGCATAAAAACCTTAATCCCCTCTTTGCCACGCATGGCATACTCGGCCGCACTCCCAGTATCACCGGAAGTGGCGCCCAAAATATTGAGGTCCTGCTGAGCACGTCGCAATGCGTATTCAAAGAGATTACCTAACAACTGCATGGCCATATCTTTAAAAGCAAGGGTTGGGCCATTCGACAAACATAAGAGCCCTAATTGGGCGCCCTGCTCTTTACCCAACCAATGCACGGGGGTAATGTCGCTAGCGGGGTCACTAGGACGACCATTGCAATAGACCTGCGCGGTGTAGGTCCTATGGAGTAATGCTTTTAAATCGTCAGCAGGAATATCGTCGCAATACAACCGAATAATTTCAAATGCCAAGTCGGGGTACGACAGACCCCTCCAGGAATCCAACTGCACTTTACTTACCTGAGGATAGTGAGTCGGCAAATACAAACCCCCATCAGGTGCCAATCCCCCTAATAAGATTCCTTGAAAGGTTTGTTCAGGGCTTGCACCTCGAGTCGATTGATAACGCATATGAGAAACTTGGTCTAGGAAAGATTTTCAAGACGAATCTTAACGACCTCACCAATCACTGTTTTTAGATCTTGGATTTCTAACAAAGCGGCCGTCATATTTTTTTCTTTGGTTTCATGGGTCAAGATCACGAGGTCGGTCTGACTCTCCCCTTCGGCAGCCTCCTTTTGTAATAGCGCATCGATGGATACCCCATGCGCAGCCAAAATCCGTGTGATATCGGCCAAAACGCCAGTCTGATCAGCAACTGCTAAGCGAAGGTAATAGCTGGTAGTTACCTCTGCAATGGGCAGAATCGGAGTATTTTGTAGGGCATCGGGCTGAAACGCTAAGTGTGGCACCCGATTTTCGGGATCCGCAGTTTGTAAACGCGTGACATCGACCAAATCAGCAATGACGGCAGAGGCAGTTGGCTCTGAACCTGCGCCTTTGCCGTAATAGAGGGTAGTACCTACGGCATCACCAAATACCTGCACCGCATTCATCGCACCTTCAACATTCGCTAACAATCGCTTCGCGGGAACCAAAGTTGGGTGGACCCGTAACTCAATACCACTCGGGGTTTTCTTGGTAATACCTAAAAGCTTGATGCGATATCCCAATTGCTCGGCATACCGAATGTCGATGGCAGATAGCTTGGTAATTCCCTCGACATGCGCCTGCGCAAATTGCATTGGCACCCCAAAGGCGATGGCACTCATGATGGTTGCTTTATGTGCCGCATCAATTCCTTCAATATCAAAGGTTGGATCTGCTTCGGCATAGCCAAGACGTTGAGCCTCTTTCAACACGGTGTTAAAGTCTAAGCCCTTATCGCGCATTTCTGACAAGATAAAGTTGGTGGTGCCATTAATAATTCCAGCAATCCACTCGATGCGGTTGGCACTCAAGCCCTCACGCAATGCCTTAATAATTGGGATACCTCCTGCGACAGCGGCTTCAAATGCAACCATGACCCCTTTATCATGCGCCGCTTTAAAGATTTCATTGCCATGCACAGCAATCAATGCTTTGTTTGCGGTCACCACATGTTTTCCATGCGCAATTGCCTCAAGAACTAAGTCCTTGGCGATGCCATAGCCGCCAATCAGTTCAACCACAATATCAATCTCAGGATTCTGAATTACCTTTCGCGCATCATTCACCACCTCGGCCTGGCCATGCACAAGCTCTTGAGCACGCTGTGTATTTAAATCCGCCACTGTATGAATCCGAATGCTGCGCCCTGCACGCCGCTGAATCTCCTCTTGATTGCGAGCGAGAACGGTAAAGACTCCGCTGCCAACGGTACCAATACCAAGAAGTCCAACTTGAATAGGTTTCATGATGCTTTTGCAATGGTTAACTTAACAGGCTTTGTTGCGTGTTTATTGCGATAACGTTCAAGGAAATGTGCAATTCGCCCAATAGCCTCCCGCAGGGTGTCCTCATGAGGTAAGAACGTGATCCTGAAATGATCCGGATTGGGCCAATTAAACCCACTACCCTGCACAAGAAGTACTTTCTCTTCTTTTAAGATATCGGCAATGAATTGTTGGTCGTCTTTAATCGGATACATCTGTGGATCTAGTTTTGGAAATAGATATAAGGCCGCCTTCGGTTTGGCTACGGTAACACCAGGGATCTCACTGATGAGCTTATAAGCTAAGTCGCGTTGGCGAGTTAAACGCCCATCCTTGGCTACTAGATTATTGATACTTTGATAGCCGCCTAATGCAGTTTGAATCGCATATTGGCCAGGAACATTCGCGCAAAGCCGCATTGAGGACAGCATATTTAAACCCTCAATGTAATCGGCAACCATGGCCTTATCACCTGAAACAACCATCCAGCCTGAGCGGTAACCGCAGGAGCGGTAGTTCTTTGACAAACCATTGAAGGTAATGGTGACCACGTCGGTCGATAACGATGCGAGCGAAATGTGCTTCTCACCATCAAATAGCATCTTGTCATAGATTTCATCGACGAACAGGATCAAATTATGCTGGCGTGCAACCGCAATGATCTCTAGCAATACGTCTTTGGAATACAAAGCACCCGTTGGATTATTGGGATTAATCACCACGATGGCTTTGGTACGCGGCGTAATCTTGGAGCGTATATCGTTTAAGTCAGGCTGCCAATCCTTCGACTCATCGCATAAATAATGATGCGGGGTACCGCCCGATAATGAAACAGCGGCAGTCCATAGCGGGTAATCGGGTGCCGGTACTAAAACTTCATCGCCATTATTTAATAGAGCATTCATGGCCAGCACGATGAGTTCAGAGGCTCCATTGCCAGTATAAATATCATCCAAGGTAACCCCCTGGATGCCCTTTTCTTGGCAATACTGCATGATGGCTTTGCGTGCCGCAAAAATTCCTTTGGAATCCGAATAAGCGGACGCGTTTCCCAGATTACGAATCATATCGAGCTGGATTTCTTCGGGAGGGTCAAAGCCGAATACGCCGACATTACCAATATTGAGCTTAATAATCTTATGCCCCTCTTCTTCCATACGTTGCGCCAGCTCAAGCACAGGGCCACGAATGTCGTAACAGACATTATTTAACTTATCGGACTTTTTTATTGGTTTCACGGTCTGGCTTTCTTAAAGGTTAAGCTCTTGATATTTAGAGAAAATTTGCTAGCTATAATCCCTTAATTATGACAGAGCCTAAGCGTGAAGTTACATTCTGACCCACAATCAAGCCAAAACACGATTACTGGCTACGGAATTGGCTTTGTTGAGGTCAACAAAACTCCTTATTCGTATGCCCTAATCGTTCAGCCCGATGGCGAAGTGAAGGCCTGGTCGGTTGAAGAATGCCAAGAGCTTTCAGAGGAACATTTCTCAATGATTAGTGCCTTGCAACCCGAGTTGGTAATTGTGGGTACGGGCAAAAAGCAAATATTTCTTAACCCTAAAATTCTGCAACCGCTAATTAGGGCCAAAATTGGTTTTGAAATGATGGATTCCCAAGCGGCATGCCGCACATACAATATTTTGATGGGCGAGGGACGTAAAGTTTTGGCCGCAATCATCCTAGAGAAGAATTAGCCGGATGCTCGCCGAACGTCATCTAACACCGCTCAATACGGTTGCATTGTTGATTGTCATGATCCTCGCAAGCGTTATATGGTTTGCAACTCTCGACTATCGGCATCTCATTCCAACGGACGAGGGTCGCTACGCACAAATGGCGCGCGAGATGATGGTGAGCGGCGATTACATCACACCCCGCTATAACGACTATAAATATTTTGAGAAGCCGCCACTGCATATTTGGGCCTCGGCGATTACATTTCAACTCTTTGGGCTGGGGGAATGGCAAGCACGACTTTGGAGTGGACTGACAGGCTATTTCACTATTTTGTTTGTTGGATTTACTGCGGCCCAATTGTTTGGGCGGGTCACGGGATATTTAGCTGCGCTTATTCTTTTATCGAGTCCCATGTGGGTTGTGGGCGGGCATTTCAATGCACTCGATATGGGCTTGTCAGCATTTCTTAATCTGGCCCTCTGTTCACTGTTACTGGCTCAGCATGCCTATGAACACCACCGCCCCCAATCGGGTCGTTATTGGATGTGGGCCTGCTGGCTGGCAATGGGTCTGGCCACTCTATCAAAAGGACTGATTGGCATTGTGATCCCAGGGATGGTCTTATTTGCGTATATCGTGACGCGCCTTGACTGGAAGATTCTGGGTCGTTTGCACATTCTTAGTGGACTCATGCTTTTCCTGATCGTCACTGCGCCCTGGTTTATAGCCGTATCGATTCAGAATCCAGAATTTGCCCATTTCTTTTTTATTTATGAACACTTTGAGCGCTTTACTGCGACTGCCCATGGACGCACGGCGCCGGCTTACTTTTTCTTGCCATTGGTTGTGGTTGGCTTCTTGCCGTGGATGCCCCAGTTCTTTCGTTCTGCCTGGCAAACCCTCAAGCAGTACCGCATGGGATCATTCTCAGCACCATGGATGCTCTGGGCCTGGTTTGCAGTCATCCTGATTTTCTTTAGCATCTCTCGCTCAAAATTACCGGGCTACATCATGCCAGTATTCCCTGCCTTGGCCATTTTGGCAGCCAAATCGATTACCGATTATCTAGGGTCGCATGCTCATCTTTCAATTGGGTGGCGTTTGCAGACCTTATTTTTTGCGTTACTAGCGATTGCCGGTTTTTTCTTTTTGTCCGAGGTTGGGCGCAATGGTCAACCCGATGAAGTCGACGCGTATCAGGCTTACACCATCTGGATTACTGCTGCACTGATCTGTCTTTTACTATTTAGCTTGGTAGCAAGCTTGCTTGCCAAACGAAATGCTCTTCTAAGCATTGCGTTATTTGCTTTGGGGTTTTTCTTAACCGCCACGATCGCAGGCACAGGGCACGAGACCTTGGGTCGCGCAGTATCTGGGTATGACCTAGCACAAAAGGTTAAATCACAAATCCCAAGCAATGCCAAAATTTATTCGGTTCGCTTACTCGATCATACCGTTCCGTTTTATCTTGAGCGCAATACCATCATGGTCGAGTTTACGGATGAACTGACCTTTGGTGCCAAGCAAGAACCTGAAAAATGGGTACCAACGCTTTCGGACTTCGTCTCGGTCTGGAATCAAGATCCTAACGCTATCGCACTAATGCGTCCTGAACAATTCGAGGAACTCAAATCCCTCGGGCTTCCCATGGAAGAATTGGGTCGCGATAGTCGACGGGTTGTGGTTCGACATCCACATGAGCCTTTGCGACAATAGGTTTATGAACCCAATGAGTCAGCCATTCATCCCCTTTACCAAGCCAACCATTGATGAATCCACCATTACGGCGGTAGCTGATGTACTGCGCTCTGGTTGGATTACTTCCGGCCCCAAGGTTTTGGAGTTTGAAGCTGCCTTGAGTGAGTATTTAGGGGGAGCGACTG
>JBEDHB010000012.1:0-13722 GCA_041174325.1 Pseudomonadota bacterium | reverse complement strand
GTACCGTCACCAGCAATATCGGCGGTCTTGGAAGCAACTTCTTTGACCATCTGGGCGCCCATGTTCTGGAGCTTGTCTTTGAGCTCAATTTCTTTAGCTACTGTGACACCGTCTTTGGTAATGGTCGGTCCGCCAAACGAGCGCTCAATCACTACATTGCGCCCTTTGGGTCCAAGGGTTACCTTCACTGCATTTGCGAGGATGTTGACACCCTCAACCATCTTGACGCGGGCGTTATCGCCAAACACTACATCTTTTGCTGCCATGATTAAATTCCTTTCTAGTTGCCTAATTACTTCTGAACAACGGCCATGATGTCTTCTTCGCGCATGACAAGAAGCTCGTCGCCATCAACTTTTACGGTCTGACCTGCATATTTTCCGAATAGAACGCGATCACCAACTTTGACATCGGGGGCATTTAACTTACCACTGTCATCCCGTTTGCCAGGGCCAACGGCCAATACCTCGCCTTGATCAGGCTTCTCTGCAGCGTTATCTGGAATGACGATTCCAGAGGCGGTTTTTGTTTCTTGATCTAAGCGCTTAATGATCACGCGATCGTGTAAAGGACGTAAATTCATTCCCTCTCCTATGTTAGTAAGTATTAACTAATAAAATATACTGCTTCGATATCTCTGCACATTGTGCTAAATACATGATTTATATAAATATTTTCAGTAAATGAAGTAATTTATAATCACTGTTAGCACTCTCGTGTAGCGAGTGCTGATTATATAGGTCTTCATTCGCTGTTTTCAAGAGCCCGTCCCTTTCAACCCCAATATGGGTTTTGGCAAATGAAATCCATGGTCGGGCAACCGTAGGAAATTTCCTACACATAAATCATCTTTATGCCCTTACTTAAAACCTTTGGCATGCATAGACTCGTTGATATTCGATTGGAGAAGATCATGAGCCCTAAATCACGGCTTTATAACTTGGTGATGGCATGGAAGAACAAACCCTTCCGTGAATTACGTGACATTGAAAAGCCCTATTGGGAAAGTCCGAAAGATAAAGAACAATTGACTCATCACTTCCCAAGAAACCCCGTTGATGAATTCGCGTATCGGGGGATTAATTTTGAGCCCATCTTTAATCGCTCGGGAAGCGCCCTAAAGGGGGTGTTATTCCGACCCCTATTAACTGCTTCCTCATCCGAGGTTTTGCGTTACTGCATGGAGGGTATTGATGCAATTCATTACTGGCAATGCAGCAATCGCATCATCCCCCTCATTCTTCCAATCAACGTAATGGATCTAAAGATTGCGGCATGCGTTGACGGACTATGCGATCTGATCCTAAATTCAAGACTGCCCATTGGCCTGATTAATATTGGCATTTCGCATCACCAAGCAATCGATAACGAGTTAATCGCTGCCATCACGAAGCTAAGACGTTTGGGGGTGCTATTTCATGCTCTTCAGTTTGATGGAAACCCCAATACGATCAAGTTGATTAGCGAATTTCAGTTTGAGGCTGTTCATTGCGATGTTTCACACATCCGCGAGGCAAACCCTTCAACTAGAACCCAACTCATCGACCAAATCCATTTATTCAAGAAGTGGTCCTGCAAAACCTACTTCAGTAACGTAACCTTTGTCCGCGATAACGAACTCGCCTATCAACTCGGCATCGATTATTGCTATGGCAGCCTCATGCTCTCACCCGTCAATCGACATCAAATTATTCATATTCAAGATAGTCGCATTGCGAAGGCACTTTTTTCCATTCAAACATCAAAATAACTTTAACCACAAGGAGACCTGTAATGCGTAATAAAGTGATGTTGATTGATGATCATCCCGCCATGTTGATGGCATTGAAATCCATGCTGTTAAACCAAGTGCCATTTGAGGTGGTAGCCCAAGCTCAAAGCGGCGAAGAGTGCCTAAGTGTTTTAAAAAATGTCCAACCCGATATTGTGATTCTTGATTTGGATATGCCCAAAACCGATGGATTTGATGTCATCCGAAAAATTGGAATCAATTATCCAAACATTCGTATCTTAATCCTGTCTAGCCTCGATGAACAAGTGTATGGAGGTCGAGTTCGCTCTTTGGGTGCGCATGGCTTTGTGAACAAAACGGCTAGCGCAAATATTATTTTGGCTGCCTGTGTTGCGGTTTCACAGGGATATACCTTCTTTTCAACAGGGCGTAATGGCCATGCAGCTCTATCCGATAGTGAAAAGATGGCGTCTATTTCTGACCGAGAATTGCAGGTCATGAAATACCTGGGTAAAGGGAAATCCAATGCAGAAATATCGGATCACCTTAATATCAGCAGCAAAACGGTTGCAACCTACAAGCACCGTTTATTTGATAAGTTGGGGATCTCAAATATTGCCGATCTAGTTCTATTTTGCCGCAATAACCACATCATTGAAGGCTAAGATTGGGGCGGAGCGCGATGCAGTCTTTACTAGAGAGGGTATTCGGTCTAAGCATCGCGTTCTGCATCCAGTGTGCGCACGCCCAAGGAGGCTTTCCTCAATTTACCCAAGCAGAACATGAGTGGATCAAAGCGCATCCAGTCGTTCAATTTAGCATTCATGAAAAGTATCGTCCGTACTGGGATAGCGGCGTTTACCCCAAACTACTATCAAAGTTAAGGGATTGCTCGGGCCTCGAATTTTCACCAAAGTGGCGCAATTCTGAGGAAGTTGGCATTCACCAAATTCGCAAGGGTGAGGTTAGCTTTGTGATTGATCCCAATCGGTATTTAGAATCAGCAGTTCCAGGCCAGCTCACAGAGCCCATCTTTTGGGGGCACGATGTGATGATAGCAACGCAATCAAATAGTGCATCGTCATTTAATCCCAAGATTGAAAAGACTGTCTTTTTTGACCGAGGCTATGACTTCTCAGAGCCGATAGATCAAGCACGTCTTCTGAATTCACCCGAATTAATCATTCAACAATTGCTATCTGGCGAAGCCCACTTTGCGGTCATGCCGCTGCGTCTAGCCATTCATCTAAGTAAACAACTTAATCTTCAACAGATTCAAATTCGGCATCTAGGCCATCAACCTTTTGCCTACCGATGGCTTATTGCCGATCAAGATCGCATCTTTCACTCGATTGTGCAAAAGTCATTGCGCGAAGCGGATCCTCTCTTCATGGGCGATCTTTTAGCAATCCCAACCTTACCATCCAATCAATCGCAATATTTAGCAAATTGGCTCTGGTTTGGTATCGCGAGCTCCTCTGTATTGATCGCATTTCTGATTGGCCACTATGTTTGGCAGCGCAAGAAGCAATCCCGAACAGAGGCCGATCTATTAAGTATTGCTCAAGAGGCAAAGGATGCCAGCGATGCTAAATCGGCATTCTTAGCAACCGTTAGCCATGAGATTCGGACCCCAATGAATGCAGTGATAGGGGCTCAAGAGCTATTGTTGAAAAATAGCTCATTGAACCAGCATCAACGCGAGTTATTACAAAGTGCCCACACGTCGGCCGCTTCTTTATTGGGGATACTCAATCAAGTGCTGGACATGGCCAAAATTGAAGCAGGCAAATTTACGGTTGAGCATGAGCCGGTTGATTTAAAGCAAATTCTTTCCGAGATTAATCAGACTTTCTTTGGATATGCCAAAAATAAAGGGCTTCATCTAGCCAGCTTTATTGATCCATCGATTGCTGACGTATTGCTTCTAGATCCTTTGCGAATACGACAAATTCTTCATAATCTCCTCAGTAATGCCATTAAATTTACAGAGCAAGGCCTCGTATTTTTTGAGGTTCGGATTTTAGCTAATGACCATGCTGGCCAATTACTAGAATTTAGGGTTATTGACCAAGGTATTGGGATGGCCAAAGAAGATATTGAGCGGGTACAGATGCCCTTTGAGCAAATTCGTTCTCGCCTATCAACGAGCAGCGAGTCAGGCTCAAGCACCGGCCTTGGACTGAGCATTACCAATCATCTGATTGGATTAATGCAGAGCAAATTGATCATTGAGAGTGCACTCAACCTCGGAACCAGTATTCATTTCGTCGTGGCATTTTCTAGAACGTGTCATCCGATTGAGAATGGTCAACGCTCTTCGAATTCAGTTGGTCATTCTTTGTTGAAGAATATTCGTGCTCTGATTGTTGAGGATCATCCTGCTAGTCGACACATCCTATTTTTGCAATTGCAAACCCTTGGTATTCATGTTGACCAGTGCGCCAGTGGTGACGAAGCACTCGAATATCTTAACAAGGATATGTATGACATGATTCTCACGGATCACTCAATGCCTGGAATGCATGGCACGGATTTAGCTCGTACGATTCGATCCATGGGTTATCAAGACATTGTGATTATCGGCATAACGGCAGATATCTATGCTCAGACTTCACAGGACGAACTGATCCAATCTGGCATGAATGGTGTTCTGATTAAACCGATCCGCCTAGAATGCCTTGAATCTGAGTTATTGAAGCACTTACATCAGCGTCCCTTTACAACGCCCATTAAACCGTCAGTTACTTCTCTAGATATGAAATACTTGATTCTGGAAGAGGTTTTAAAGGTTCAACTTGAAACTTTAGAGGCACTCAAAGAGAAAGTTGATCTTAACTGGCTCATGTGCTTAATTCATAAAATTAAGGGGGGCGCATTGCTTAGTGAAGATCAATTGCTCTATGACCAATGCGTTCTTTTAGAAAAATCGGATGCTGAGCTGATGATACTTCAGCAATCCTTCGAAGAAAGTCTTGCTGCCAGTAATCATCGCCTAGATAAACAGATCAACACACCTCGTTAATCTAAACAAATGAATCCGTTGATCTAGTTTTTTTAGAATCAGGACTAACGTTTATTAACAGCGTCTTTAAACGACTTGCCGGCAGAAAATTTGACTGTTTTAGAAGCTGCAATCTTGATAGCTTCTCCAGTCTTTGGATTGCGCCCCATTCGCGCTGCGCGCGAACCCATAGAGAAGCTTCCAAACCCCACCAATTGCATCGTATTACCCTTGGCAACACTCGCCTTGATTGCATCAAGGGCTAAATTAAGAACTTCCTCCGCTTTGGTTTTACTTAAATCCGCTCCATCTGCAATCACATCCACCAAGTCTGCTTTTGTCATGATCTATTTCCTTTATTTAAGTGTTATTTATCGGGGAGCGAATTGCTATTAATTAGCCAAACCGGATCTCCACGTTTATCCTAGCAAAGATATGAAGAAAATCTGTAAATACTTTTGGACAGAGTTAAAAAAATAATGGAATTTATGAAATTTGTTCGACTGAATCACATTTTTTTGACACGATATCTAGGGTTAGTACTAGCACTTTTTTGTTTCGCCCTTTTTCTTAGTCATGGCGCTATAGCGCAATCCTCCCTCCCCATTGGCGTTGAACAAGCAATTAAACGCAGTGGTATCCCAAAAGAGTCAATCAGTATTGCTGTTAGCGAAATCTCTTCGGTAGCCAATCCAAAACCCGCCTCGCGCCCGATCTTGAACTGGCGCGATGAAGTGGCGATGAATCCAGCCTCAACCATCAAACTACTGACCACCCTAGTTGCCTTAGATGTTTTGGGACCTAAGTATCGATGGAAAACAGAACTCTTCACAGATGGTGCGATCAAAAATGGAACCTTAAAAGGAAACATCTATTTTGTGGGCCATGGTGATCCCAAATGGATTCCAGAGGAACTTGACCGCTTAACGAAACAATTGCGCGCCCTTGGCATCCAGCGCATTGATGGTAATTTAGTCTTTGATCGTAGCGCGTATACCAAGCAAGTGATGGAAGAGGTCACGATTGATGGCGAAACCTTGCGCGCCTATAACGTTCCGCCGGATCCTTTGTTGTATGCATTTCGCACTCTCTCCTTTCAGATCAATCCGAATAAAAATGGTGACGGCTTTCAGATTAGTTATACCCCGAAGTTAGCCCGCCTCTCGGTCCAAAATGACATTTTGATGAGCTCGGCTCCATGCGATGGGGCAAAGCGCAATCTCCGCCTTGAAATGGTTCCAAATCCAATGGAGATTGCAAGCTCTCAAATAAAGAATAAATCGGCGATCCAGTGGCAAGCTATTTTTACTGGCGAGCTTCCTCAAAACTGTCGGGGAGTTACATTTAACGTGGTCAAGTTTGATCCCGACACCTTTCTAACCCTGGGGTTTACAGCTGCATGGGAGGATGCAGGGGGTCTTTGGGTTCGTCCACCTCGCGGTCAGGCCGGACCGGTCCCTGTTTATGCGCGCCCTCTATTAAGCGTTGAAGGCTTAAGTCTATTGGATGCTGCTGAGGACATTAATAAGTTCTCAAACAATGTGATGGCCCGACAGGTTTTTTTGACTCTGGCTCTTGAAAAAATTGGTAAGCCCGCTGATATTGAATCCGCGAAAGGCGTGGTTCAGGCATGGCTTAATCAGCGCGGATTGGATTTTCCGGAGCTAATCATTGAAAATGGTTCGGGCTTATCTCGTAACGAAGCGATCTCCGCACGCAATCTCAATAGCCTCTTGATTTCGGCTCAAAACTTGCCGATCGCCGAAACCTTTGCCGCAACCTTGCCGGCCGCAGGATCCGAGGGGACCATGCGAAATCGCTTAATTACTCAACTGCGTAAATTTCTACACCTGAAGAAAAAGCCAGAGGCTCGAATCAAAACAGGGTCTCTGAACAATGTGCGCACCATCTCCGGTTATGTATTTAGCAAATCAGGTCGGATCTATGCAGTAACCTCATTCATCAATGACCCCAAAGCCAATCGAGGCCAAGAAGTCCATGATCAATTGCTCACGTGGCTATTGGAAGACGGTCCCGATCCAAAAGATGCACGCTGAAGCCGGTCGCGTACCGCATCCCATGCTTCAGTCTTTGGTGGACTTGGGATAAAAATACCCTGGTATTGGCCTTGATCAAGATCTCTTAAGAGACGGTAGAGTTGCTTTGCAAGCAATGCGGGGTCCATCGCAATTGCTAGGAATGTTAGGTTTTTCAAATAAGTCTTGAGATCAGCTTGATGATGTGAAGCTTCTTGCTCCCAAATGAGTACAGCAAATCGGGCCTCAGGCGATTGATTGATCAATGAACCGAGTTGGGAAGCGATGCCAGATTCTGAATACAGATACAAGGCAGTATGGGGCGCATAGTGAGCCAGATGGGTGCCTGATACTCGGGGCTGGTTTGCTGCGCTTCTGCCACTAACCACATCAATTCCAGTGCTTGCCTTAATCATGGATGGGCTAATCGATCCTGGCCGAAGTAATTTGGGCTGTCCCTCGCCAGAGACATCCAAAATAGTTGATTCAATCCCGTGCTCGCAAGGCCCACCATCCAGAATCAATAGATCATGCGTGTCTGGAAACTCAGCATCAACATCGGCAGCGGAGGTTGGTGAGATACGCCCGTAGCGATTGGCAGATGGAGCAGCAATGCCGCCCCCAAAACGACGCAGTAACTCTTGAGTTAGTGGGTGAGCGGGTGAGCGAATTGCAATGGTAGCCTGGCCACCAGTGACGCAATCCAAAACCGCTTTACTTTTTTCAAAGACTAAGGTTAGGGGTCCTGGCCAAAAGTGCTTGATCAAAATAAGCGCACTCTCTGGAATGTGACGAGTCCAAGGGCTCAAAATGGTCAGCCACTCTTTTTCAATATCTTGTGTCCCACAGAGTGGTGCTTGAACATGAACAATTAGGGGGTGATCCGCGGGCCTTCCCTTGAGCTGGTAGATTTTTTGAACCGCTTCGTGATTGCTCGCATCGGCACCTAAGCCATACACCGTCTCAGTAGGAATAGCCAAAAGCTTGCCAGCACGAATCGCATCAAGAGCACAATCCACTAAAGACGAATTTGGCTCAACCATTGCCAAGCTTAAGGATTGATCCCTAAATGATTGGCAACTTCAGCGCACGCCTGCTTCGCTTCCTCAACGGTATGGCCCAAACAATTGATATGTCCCATCTTACGTCCAAGCTTTGGGCTTGCTTTGCCATACAAATGTAATTTAGCGCTGGGGTGATCAAGCACTTGATTCCAGGGAGGCTCTAGCATTGCTCCGGAACCAAACCATGCATCACCCAAAATATTGAGCATGGAGACATTGGTTAGCAGACGGACATCCCCTAAAGGCAGGCGCGCCATCGCTCGAACTTGCTGCTCAAACTGACTCGTTACACAAGCATCCATCGTGTAATGCCCTGAATTATGAGGTCGCGGAGCAATCTCGTTGACGATCACTGTTTGATCATCCAAAACAAAGTACTCAACGCACAAAACGCCGACATAGCCCATTTCTTCTGCAATCAACTGGCTAGCACGAATGATTTTAGGTGCCAAGCTTGCTTGAAGGGATGGGGATGGGACAGTACTGGTATGCAAAATCCCGTTTCGATGAACGTTCTCCGAAATTGGATACGCAACGGATTGTCCATCGTGACCACGCACAACCAGTGCTGATACCTCAAACGCAAGCGGCATCCTTTTTTCAAGCACACAAGCCACGCGGCCCAAATCATTCCAAGCCTTCGCTAAATCTTTCGGTTGGTGGACGGTGACCTGTCCTTTGCCGTCATAACCTAGTCGTGCGGTTTTTAAGATCCCCGGAAATAAATAATCAGGCACTAACGCAAGATCGCCCTCTGACCGAATCACTGCATGAGGAGCTGGGCTAATCCCAGAAAGACGTTGGCATCGTTCCAAGAACTGCTTTTCCACAATTCGGTCTTGTGCAATCGAAACACATGCACCACGAGGCGCTACGAAGATCCCTTTTTCTTCAAAATAATCGAGGGTCTGCGCGGGAACGTTCTCAAACTCGGTGCTAATGGTTGCACAAATTGCTGCCATTTCTTGTAATGCCTTTTCATCATCGTAATTGGCACAAAGATGCTTTTCGGCAACAGCGCCCCCAGGACTTAAGGGATCGGGATCCAATACACACACTTTATAACCAAGAGATTGGGCCTCGTGTACAAACATGCGTCCCAATTGACCGCCACCCAAAATACCAAGCCATGCTGGTGGAAGAATTGCGAGTTGATGATTCAAATTAGTCTTTTGAGATGAACTCATGGTCGGTACGGATTGAGCAACTTAAGGCAACTTCATGGCACGAGCAGCTTGGGTTTGCTCCGCACGAAATGCATGCAATTTTTTTGCTAGCGCCGGGTCTGAATGGGCCAGCATACCGACGATATGCAATGCTGCGTTTGCTGCGCCAGCCTCGCCAATTGCAAAAGTTGCCACGGGAATGCCTTTGGGCATCTGCGCAATTGAATACAAGGAATCCTCTCCTCGTAGATACTTGCTGGGAACTGGCACTCCCCACACCGGCACAATCGTTTTGGATGCTAGCATTCCTGGCAAATGAGCCGCACCACCTGCTCCTGCAATGATGGCTCTCAAGCCCCGCTCCTGTGCAGATTCTGCATAGGCAAACATGTCATCGGGCATACGATGGGCGGACAGCACTTGTTTTTCATGGGGAATGCCAAAAAGCTCAAGCATCTGGACCGCGTGCTGCATCGTATCCCAATCGGAATTGGACCCCATTACGACGCCTACGATGACCGAACTCGTCATGAATACTCCAAGAATCTCAAATTTGTATTATCGCAGTCTTTATAGGGGTCCAGGTACCCATTACTGGGTTAGACGTTGCCATGCCTCGCGGTATTTTTCTGCGGTTTTACGAATAATCTCATCCGGTAAATGAGGGGCGGGTGCGGCCTTATTCCAAGGCTGGCCTTCAATCCTGACTGACTCGAGCCAATCACGCAAAAATTGCTTATCAAACGAGGGTGGATTCGACCCGACTTGATAGGTATCGGCGGGCCAAAACCGTGAAGAGTCAGCCGTTAGGATCTCATCCATCAAAACCAACTGCCCCGAGGCATCTAAACCAAACTCAAATTTTGTATCCGCAATGATAATTCCGCGATGTCGCGCATAGTCTGCCGCCACGGTATACAAACGAATACTGGTCTCTTTAATCTTTTTAGCTAACTCAACCCCAATGCGACGCTCGACCTCTGCATAGGAAATGTTTTCATCGTGATGCCCCATCTCCGCTTTAGCAGCAGGAGTAAAAATGGGCTCTGGTAGTACTTGCGCATTTTGCATACCCCTTGGCAGTACGATTCCACAGACTGACCCAGTCTGCAGATAGTCTTTCCAACCGTTGCCCGCCAAATACCCCCTGACAACCGCCTCAACCAGAATGGGCGTCAAGCGCTTCGCCACTACGGCCCGACCTCGTACTTGATCAATCTCAGATGGATCAACCACGCTAGCAGGATCAATGCCGGTCAAATGGTTTGGAATGAGATGGGCCAAACGAGAAAACCAAAAATTACTCATTTGATTGAGCACAATACCCTTCTCAGGGATGGCCTCTTGCATCACCACATCAAATGCAGAGATGCGATCGCTAGTAATCATCAATAAATGATCCTGATCGATCGCATAGACATCACGCACCTTGCCACGTGACACCAATGGCAGTGAGCGAATCGTAGTAGCCAACAAAGTACTCACCATTAACGGACTTTAATAATTTTCAAGGTATTGGTGCCACCGGGCTGATCCATTGGCTCGCCAATGGTTAAAACAATCGTGTCACCTGATTTAACAACTCCTAACTTCTTTAAGCGGTCTTCAACCTGGAGTAAAGCGGCTTCTCGATCGGCCCCTTTGCCGATACTAAAAGGTCGGACATTGCGATACGTGCTTAAGGCGCGCTGGGTTTCCACACGACCGGTTAAGGCAAAAATTGGTACCCGAATATTATGCCGACTCATCCAAATCGGCGTTGAGCCGGAGTCGGTCAGAGCTGCAATCGCAGTGGCGTTGAGATGGTGGGCAGTAAACAGCGCCCCGAGTGCAATCGCCTGATCAATCCGCTCAAATCGCTGGTCCAAGAAGTCGGTATCCAAGTGAACCGCTTCGGACTTTTCTGCTTCGATGCAAATAGCGGCCATCTGCTCAATGGTTTTGACTGGAAACTGACCGGTCGCCGATTCTGCTGAAAGCATCACGGCATCGGTGCCATCCAAGACTGCATTCGCAACGTCACTCACCTCGGCGCGGGTTGGCACCGGAGCGCTAATCATCGACTCCATCATTTGTGTCGCAGTGATCGTGAATTTATTGGCATCCAAGGCCATTCGAATCATGCGCTTTTGCAATGCAGGTACTGCCGGGTTGCCAACTTCGATTGCTAAATCACCGCGCGCCACCATGATGCCGTCGCTCTCATCAATGATGCTCTGCAGAGCTTCAGTGACAATCGCCTCCGCACGCTCAACTTTAGCGATTAGGCGTGCTTTACCCTTACCATGCTTGGCGCTTGCCGCATCCGCGAGCTGGCGGGCATAGGCCATATCTGCCCCATCCTTTGGAAAACTAATAGCCAAGAAATCAATCCCCATTGAAATCGCAGCATCCAAATCAGCAATATCTTTCTCGGTGAGAGCAGGTGCTGTTAAGCCACCGCCTGCACGATTAATTCCCTTATTGTTCGATAAGGGACCGCCACTCTCCACGCGCGTGTAGATCTCTCCACCTTTCACTTGATCGACCACTAAAACAATTAAACCGTCATTTAATAAGAGTCGATCGCCTACTTGCACATCATTGGGTAAATTCCGATAGTCCAATCCCACCCGCTCTTCATTGCCAAGTTCACAATTAATGTCAAGGATGAAGCTTGCGCCCTCCTTGAGTACTACTTTTCCGTTAGCGAACTTACCCACCCGAATCTTCGGTCCCTGCAAATCGGCCATGATGCCAACTTCACGATCGAGCTCTTTGGATATCTGACGAACGAGGTCATACCGTGCCTGATGATCAGCGACGGTTCCATGGGAGAAATTAAGGCGAACCACATTAAGCCCGGCACGAATCATATCGCGCAAGACCTCGGGTTTCTCGGATGCCGGCCCCAGTGTGGCGATGATTTTAGTTGCTCGTTGCATGATTACTCCTTCGCGCGCTCTGCGAGCACGGCAAATGCAGGTAGGGTTTTGCCCTCAAGAAACTCTAAGAACGCCCCGCCTCCGGTTGAAATATAGTCCACTTGATTCTCGATGCCGTACTTAGCAATGGCGGCCAAGGTATCCCCGCCACCAGCAATCGAGAATGCTGGTGAGTGGGCAATTGCAGCTGCAATCATTTTGGTGCCGCCTCCAAACTGATCGATTTCAAAAACACCTAAAGGGCCATTCCAAACAATCGTGCCGGCATGCGCTAGCATCATCGATAGTTGTGCAGCTGTTTTGGGACCAACATCCAAAATCATGTCGTCTGGCGCTACCTCATCGACGGGTACCCGATTAGCTCTGGCCAAAGGCGATAACTCATTGGCAACCACCACATCCTCAGGAATTGGAACTCGCGCCCCACGCTTTTCCATCAGCGCAATAATTTCTTTAGCTTCATTCACTAAATCTGGCTCAGCCAGTGACTTACCAATATTGATGCCTTTAGCTAATAAAAAGGTGTTGGCAATGCCACCTCCAACAATCAACTCATCGACTTTCGCGGCAAGCGACTTCAGAATGGTTAATTTGGTCGATACCTTGGAGCCCGCCACAATGGCAACCAGGGGCCTTCTAGGTTCTGCCAAAGCCCGACTCAAGGCATCGAGCTCAGCAGCCATCAGAGGGCCAGCGCATGCGACTTTGGCAAACCGGGCAATGCCATGTGTCGTTGCTTCCGCTCGATGCGCCGTGCCAAAAGCATCGTTAACATAGACATCGCACAAGGCAGCCATTTTTTTGGCTAAATCATCCGCATTCTTTTTCTCGCCGACATTGACCCGACAGTTTTCCAAAAGGACCAGGTCACCCGGGTTTAATTCAAACCCACCGTCAACCCAATTGCTAATTAATGGAACCTTGCGATTTAGGATCTCCGCAATGCGATGGGCAATGGGCGCCAAACTATCTTCCGCCTTAAATGCCCCCTCGCTAGGCCGACCCAAATGAGAGGTCACCATCACTGCCGCCCCGCCATCCAAACACATCTGAATCGCTGGTATCGAGGCCCGAATCCGCGTATCTTCGGTAATGTTGCCAGTCTCGTCTTGAGGCACGTTCAAATCCGCACGGATGAATACCCGCTTACCTTTAAGCAGACCAGATGTTGCGAGATCACTAAGGCGCTTTACATGAAGTAAGGTGGTGGACATAGACTGTTAAATTTGGAGAAATTAGAGTATTTGAAGTGGGAGTTCCATTTTAGAGCCAGTAACGCGCCAAACTAAACACGGTCATACCCAAAATAAGGGTTGGTAGCATCTGACGAGTCCAAAAATAGGCTACAAAGCCTGCTAATCCACCCCAAAGATTGGGGGATTTCCAGTCCATTTGACTAATTTCGATAGCTCCTGGGGGTAAAAGCAGCTCAGGCGCAACAATGCCCACAATCGCCGCTAAGGGTGCATAGCGAATCGCTCGAAGAACTAACTCGGGCACCTGAACGCGCGCGCCCAAGAACACAAAGAAAGCCCGGGTTAAAAGGGTCACGAGGGCCATGCCCCCAATGAGTAAGGCGATCTCAAAAGAGCCTAAGGAGTCTGGCCTCATCGCATTGCCTTGGGTGAGCGGTCGGCCAAGATCCCAACCACGATTGCTGCCAAAATGGCGACGGTCAAATTAAGCTTCAGCGGCAAGCTATAGGTCAGGATAGCAACCAGCGCGGCAACAATCCCCGCCCAGCGGGCTGCCCGGTGATCCAGCATTGGGACAATCACTGCAATTAAGGCCAAGGT
>JBEDHB010000011.1:0-13759 GCA_041174325.1 Pseudomonadota bacterium | reverse complement strand
AGTGTGGCCAATGGAAAAGTGGCGTTTCTGGGATACAGCGGAGCGTACGGCAAACTGATCATCATTGACCATCCGGGGAACTATCGAACCTATTACGCCCACTTGAGTAATTACAATAATGAATTAGTGGTTGGGAATGATATTCGGCGTGGGATGGAAATTGGCTATGTTGGCTCTACCGGTCGTTCCACTGGCCCTCATTTGCACTATGAGTTACGTAAGAATGGCATCTATGTCGATCCCTATAACCAAAAAATCCAGCTGGATTTGTGGACCATGCGGCCAAGTGATAGTGGCTCGCTTACCAAACAGCTGCTAATGTTAGGTAGTATCCCCAAAGAATGAGTGCGAATGTCTAAATCATTACGACTTGAGTCCATCGCATGCGTGCGGGGGGGACGTACCTTATTTGAAGATCTGCGCCTTGAAATCAAGCCAGGATCCATTCTACGCATCTCTGGGGATAATGGTTCAGGCAAATCAAGTCTCTTGCGCATTCTGTGTGGCCTACTCTCACCCCATGCTGGTCAGGTATTTTGGGGATCGGATCCAATCACTGAGGACCGCGATCAATTTCATAGTGAGCTAATTTATCTTGGGCACATTCCTGCCTTAAAGCCGGACTTCAGTGCAATTGAGAATCTAATCTCATTGGCATTGTTAGGCGGCCAATTGATTTCTGATGAAGAGGCTATGCAGGCTCTTCGCGAGGCGGATTTAGATCGCCAAGCCCATCGTTTTATTCGTACCTTATCGCAAGGCCAAAAACAGCGTATCGCACTCAGTCGGCTACGCCTTCCTGAAGCAAAAACAATTTGGGTCTTGGATGAACCATTCAATGCCCTGGATCGAGAATCAAACCTTTCTCTACAAAGCCTACTAATTAACCATGTCAATCATGGAGGAATCGGCGTGATTACGCGCGACCTTCGACTCGCGCTGCGGCGCAAAAGCGATAGCCTTGCGGTCCTCATCTTTTTTGCCGTAGTGGCAAGCCTTTTTCCTTTGGGTATTGGGCCAGAGCAAAACCTGTTGATGCAAATCGCGCCAGGCATGCTTTGGATTGCTGCCTTATTAGCGGCCATGGTATCGCTGCATAAAATATTTTCAGAGGACTTTATCGATGGCTCCTTGGATCAAATTACCTTAACCGCCCTGCCGCTACCACTCGTGGTGCTTGCTAAAACGATTGCGCACTGGATGAGCAGTGGTCTTCTTCTGGCCCTCGTTTCACCCATCCTTGCCTTGCAATTTAATCTGCCTATGGATACGGTTGGAATCTTGTTTGTTTCACTGCTGCTTGGAACCCCGCTGCTCAGTCTGATTGGCTCCATCGGCGCCGGTTTGACCTTAGCCAGTCGTGGTGGTGGAACCCTTTTGGCCCTGATTATTTTGCCGTTGGTAAGTCCTGTCCTGATTTTTGGAGCCGGGGCGGTCGAGTCGTATCAAAGTGGACTTGGGGTTACAGCCCATTTTTCTTTGCTTGGCGCCATGCTCGCCATTGCATTATTTTTAGCCCCCTTTGCCAGCGCGGCTAGCATTCGGATTGCCCTGGAATAAAAGACGATCACACGCAATCGACTTACAATACTTTTCAGTTTATTAATCCCTTAGGTTTTATTACTTTGTCTTTACTCAATCTAAATTGGTTTAAGTTCGCAGCCCCACAGCGTTTTTATGGGCTTGCTGGATCGCTAATCCCCTGGTTTGTGGCAAGTGGCGTGATCTTGACCATCATTGGTTTAGTGATTGGTTTAGGCATTGCACCCACCGATCATCAACAGGGCGACTCGTATCGCATCATTTTTATCCACGTACCTGCAGCGTGGATGTCGATGCTGATTTATCTGGTCATGGCATTTTGGGCGGCGATTGGTCTGATCTTTAACGCCCGTTTAGCCAGTATGCTGGCACTCTCCCTCGCGCCCACTGGAGCCATCATGACCTTCATTGCCCTGTGGACCGGTGCTGTTTGGGGAAAGCCAACCTGGGGTACCTGGTGGGTCTGGGATGCGCGCCTGACCTCTGAGCTCGTGTTACTTTTTCTGTATTTTGGCTTCTTGTCGCTGCATGCGTCAATTGAAGATGTGCGTAAGGCCGACCGTAGCGCAGCGTTATTGGCAATTGTGGGGGTTATTAATGTCCCCATCATTTATTTCTCGGTTAAATGGTGGAACACTCTCCACCAAGGGGCTTCCGTAAGTCTGACCAAAGCACCTACCATGGCCACTCAAATGCTAACGGGCATGCTGATCATGGTTTTTGCTTTTTGGATGTATTCCATTGCAGTTGCCCTGTATCGCTGCCGCAACCTCATTCTAGAGCGTGAGCGCCATGCCGACTGGGTCAAGGAGGTACTGTAATGTTTTATTGGTCGAGCTTTTCGGACTTCCTCCACATGGGTGGGTATGCATTGTTTGTGTGGGGGTCTTATCTAGTCACCATTTTGGCACTAGTCATTGAGATAGCCCTGCTGCGAAGTCGGAATAAAGCCCTTCGAAAAACCCTAATTTCTGAAATTCGCGAGTCCCAAAAAAAATAGGCAAAATAGGGGGTTATGAAACCCCGTACAAAGCGCGGTCTTGCGATCGCTGGCGGTCTGGCCTCATTAGGTGTTGCAGCCTATTTGGTACTCCAGACCTTCCAAAGTAATTTAGTGTTCTTCTTTAGTCCCTCCCAGGTCTATGCCAATGAAGCGCCAAAAAATAAATTATTCCGGATTGGAGGCTTGGTCAAAGAAGGCAGTATTGCTCGTGATCCCGGCGGTCTGAAGGTGAACTTCATTGTGACCGATACCGCACACGATGTCCCAGTCCAATACGAAGGTCTTTTACCCGATTTATTTAAAGAAGGAAAAGGGGTGGTGGCTCAAGGCCAGCTCGATCAAAACGGGATCTTCCAGGCGAAACAAGTCCTTGCCAAACATGATGAAAACTATATGCCACCTGAAGCCGCCGAGGCTCTTGAAAAAGCCAAATCAAAAGATCCTCAAGCCGCACCCACTCTGAAAGAGGATGGGGGTAAAAAATGATTGCTGAAATTGGTCAATACGCGATGATCTTGGCGCTGGTTACTGCGCTCATCCTTTCTGTGTTTCCAATGGTGGGCGCCCAGAGTAATCGCCCCCATCTGATGGCCATTGCTAGGCCCGCCTCGTGGGCCCTCTTTATTTGGGTCGCCATTGCCTTCGTTTGCCTCACAGTGAACTTCATTCAAAATGATTTCAGCGTGCTGTATGTGGCACAAAACTCCAACTCCAATTTGCCACTGATTTATCGAATCTGCGCAGTCTGGGGCGGTCACGAAGGCTCTATTTTGTTATGGGCACTCATGCTAGCGGCTTGGACCCTGGCCGTAGCTGTGTTCTCCAAACACCTGCCAGATAAAATGATTGCGCGCATTCTGGCGGTCTTGGGTATTTTGAGTGTGGGTGTTTTGCTGTTTACTATTTTGACCTCCAACCCCTTTGATCGGCTCTTTCCGCCAGCGCCCGAAGGGCGTGACCTCAATCCTCTATTGCAAGACCCTGGGATGATTATTCATCCGCCGTTTTTATACATGGGCTATGTGGGCTCGGCCGTTGCCTTTGCATTCGCAATTGCCGCTCTTTTATCAGGACGACTGGATGCCGCGTGGGCGCGTTGGTCGCGGCCTTGGGTTACCACTGCCTGGTGCTTTTTAACTATTGGTATTGCCCTAGGAAGCGCTTGGGCATATTACGAACTCGGTTGGGGTGGCTGGTGGTTCTGGGACCCGGTTGAGAATGCTTCCTTTATGCCCTGGCTAGTAGGCACGGCATTAATGCACTCGCTCGCAGTCACTGAAAAGCGCGGTGGCTTCAAAATGTGGACCGCCCTCTTAGCGATTTTAGCTTTCTCACTGTCGCTCTTGGGAACCTTCTTGGTTCGCTCGGGTGTGATCACCTCGGTCCATGCCTTTGCCACTGATCCTGAGCGTGGTGTATTTATTCTGGGCTTTTTGGGACTGATCGTTGGTAGCTCATTATTGCTATTTGCATGGAGAGCACCAAAAGCCAATATCGGGGGTAACTTTGAAACCGTCTCACGCGAAGGCATGCTGCTGGTCAACAATGTTCTCTTATTGGTTGCCGCCGCCGCAGTGTTATTGGGCACGCTGTATCCGCTGATCTTGGACGCCTTAAATCTGGGCAAGATCTCGGTGGGTGAGCCGTACTTCGAGGCGGTATTCGTGCCGCTCATGACCCCTGCATTGTTCTTAATGGGAGTCGGTCCAATTGCACGCTGGCGCCAATCGCCTCCCATCGAACTCGCAACCAAACTGAAATGGGCACTTGCCGCAAGCGCCATCTCTGCGATCATTGCCCCTCTCGTGCTGCGATCCTGGACTCCAATGATTGGCTTTGGTTTGTTAATCGCCGCCTGGATCATTAGTTCTGGAGTCACTCAATTAATCGATCGCGCACGGATTAATCCAACCAAGACCTGGTGGCAAAACCTGCGCATTCAACCGGCTGGTTACTACGGCATGCTCTTGGCGCATTTTGGGGTCGCCGTATTTATCATTGGGGTCACCGCAGTGCGTGGCTTTGAAACCGAGCAAGATGTGCGCATGCAAATTGGGAGCGTCTCCCAATCGGGTGGCTACGACTTTAAGCTGGTTGGTCTTAAAACCATCAATGGCCCGAACTATGCCGCGATTCAGGGGCAGTTTGATGTGACTAAGAATGGTAAGCCGGTCACTAGCTTATTCCCAGAAAAACGGATTTACACCGCCAGTCAAATGCCCATGACTGAGGCTGCAATTGATTCTGGTCTGACACGCGATCTCTATGTATCCCTGGGAGAACCAATTAATGAAAGCGAATGGAGTGTGCGGATTTATCACAAACCGTTTGTCGATTGGATTTGGGGTGGGTGTTTCTTGATGGCACTTGGTGGCTTCTTGGCAATTACCGATCGGCGCTATCGTAAGAAAGAAGCGTAAGATGCGGCGCTACCTCATTCCCTTCGTCATCTTTTTGGTGCTACTCATTTTTTTGGGAATCGGCTTGCAATTAAAGCCGCGTGAGGTACCCTCACCATTCATTGGTAAGCCCGCCCCGATGTTCAACTTACCAGTGCTTGGTAAGGAGCAAGCGAGTTTCTCCCCCGATCAAATGAAGGGCCAAGTGTGGGTTCTCAATGTGTGGGCTTCGTGGTGTGCAGCATGTCGGGATGAGCATCCTTTATTGGTCGAATTTGCAAAAACCCAAAGTACGCCCCTGATTGGGCTTGATTACAAAGACAAGCCCGAGGCGGCGCAAGCTTGGCTTAAGCAATTTGGCGACCCGTATCGCCTCTCGGTATCGGATATTAAAGGACAGGTCGGGATTGATTATGGCGTCTATGGTGTTCCCGAAACCTTTGTGATTGATCGCGCTGGCGTGATTCGCCTCAAACACATCGGGCCACTTACCAAAGATGCGCTTGAGCAAAAAATTATTCCCTTAATTGCTAGCCTCCAGTCATGACGCGTTCATTCACCCTCATTGCTGGATTGTGTTTAAGCTTTGCTTGCTCTAATTTTGTGTTTGCGCAAAGTAATTCCGCTCCTTCTGTTTCCGATAACCCAGCGCTTGAGAAGAAGGTCCTGGAAGTTTCAAATGAACTGCGTTGCCTCGTTTGTCAAAATCAAACGATTGCCGACTCCAATGCCGATCTGGCGGTGGATCTTAAAAACCAAGTTCGCCAACAGCTCAGTGAGGGTCGCTCAAAACAAGAAATATTGAAGTACATGACCGAACGCTATGGGGACTTTGTGCTGTACAAACCGCCCTTCAATGCAGCCACCCTAATGCTTTGGGTGGGACCCTTCTTACTCATGCTACTAGGGCTCGTCTTATTGGTTCGGCAAATTAAGCAACGCAAACACGAGCTGTCTCAAGAAACGTTTTCGGCTCAAGAAATTGAGCGCGCCAGGCAACTGCTCGATCGCAAACAAGGAAACCAGTCATGACCCTTTTTATCCTGATTGCCGTATTCATGACGGTCGTTGCGGTTTTACTCATCATTATTCCGTTTCGGAAAAGCAAGCTGAATCCAGAAAAAATTAACCTGGAACAGGACGAAAACATTGCCATTCTTCAAAATCAATTGCGTCAATTTGAGCTTGATCACCAAGAAGGTCGCATCACCCAAGAGCAATTGCACGAATCGCGCCTTGACATTGAAAAACGCTTACTCCAAGAAGAGCGGGCCATCGCTGCCGATCAACTCGTTTTAGATGGTGAGTTGCATCAACGCAAGAAGAAATGGTCAACCATTTTCATTGCCAGCATATTGCCAATTGGGGCAATTGTTTTGTATCTCTTGGTCGGGTCCCCATTGGCTCTGTACTTGCCAGAGACCAATCAAGGCCAACCACAGCTGACGCAACAAGATATTGAGGGCATGGTCGAGCGTTTAGCGCAACGCCTTGAAAAAGATCCCAATAATGCCGAAGGCTGGCAAATGCTAGGGCGCTCCTACGCTGCATTACAGCGCATGCCCGAAGCCCGAGCAGCCTATAAAAAGGCGTTGGAACTCAATCCCAATAATGCGCAACTATTAGTTGACTATGCCGATCTCTTAGCGTTTGAGAATAAAAGCATCAAGGGCGAACCCATGCGCCTGGTGCAAAAAGCCCTGCAGATCGATCCCAATAATCTCAAAGCACTTGCCCTGGGAGGCACCGCGTATTTTGAAATGGGCGACTATAAAAAGGCGGAAGAATATTGGGCCAAAGCGAAAGGCTTAGTCCCTGCCGACAGTGAGTTTGCACGCGGCATGGATGAAAATATTGCCGCAGCGCGCGCCGAGGCAAGCCAACCCAAAAAGTAAGCGTTAACCGAGCACCAAAACAGGTAGTTTGGTGTGCACGATCACTGCATGGGTCTCGCTGCCGAGCATGATGCCTTTAAGCCCGGTATTTTTGTGGGACGCCATCACAATCACATCACCCTTTGATTTTTTTGCTGCCTCAATAATGCCTTCGTAGAGATTGACATGAAAAATATGGCGGGTATCAACGTTAAGATCCTTGCCCAATTTATTCGCTGATTGTGTCAGGATTTTCTTGGCATAAGCCTCACAGGTTTTTTTGTGCTCAGTATCGGTAAAAGCAACGCCCATGGTGCTGTCTGCATAAGCAATCGGTGGTAATGGGTCTGATACATAAACCAGGGTGACTTTTGCGCCATCGGCCTTTGCCAACTTAGCCACTTTCTTTAAGGATTTCATACTGACATCGCTGCCATCAACGGGTACGATTAGATTCTGAAACATAGAGGCCTCCAACGAAATAATTGAACGATTTATACTGGTACTACTATGTTAAGCTTGATTCACCGTCCGCGCGACTGGTTCTTATCAAAATGCTCAAGTATTTAATCCCCTACTTTGCCTTTTTGCTTTGTCTCTTAGTGATTGATTTAATTTGGTTATTAGGGATTGCTAAGGGTCTGTATCGCAATGAAATGGGGTCGCTCATGTCCCCTAACCCAAATCTGCTTGCCGCTCTTGGCTTTTATCTCTTGTACGGACTGGGGGCACTGATCTTTGTCATTTATCCCGCCCTCCAAAAACAGGTGTGGCAGGATGCATTGATTTATGGTGCACTTTTTGGACTCTTTTGCTACATGACCTATAACCTCACGAATCTCGCTGTGATTCGTGATTTTCCAAGTAAGCTCGCACTCGTTGATATCGCCTGGGGTAGCGTTCTAACAGCGACCTGCTCGGTATTGGCATACGCAATCACCCAGCGCTTAGGGGATTGGTTTAAGGCCTAAATCCCACCATGGCGTTCTTTCGACCAGCCATCCTTGATTCGTTTGCTGGGTATTCACGCCAACAACTTTCACACGATGTCCTAGCGGGTATAACAGTTGGGGTCATTGCCTTGCCCTTGGCAATGGCATTTGCGATTGCCAGTGGCTTAAAACCGGAAGCCGGCATCTTTGCTGCCATTATTGGAGGATTGATTGTCGCCCTATTGGGTGGCACCAAAGTCCAAATCGCGGGGCCGGCTGGCGCCTTTATCGTGATCGTTTATGCCATCGTTGATCGCTATGGAGTTGCCAATCTCTTACTGGCCACTACCCTCTCAGGAGTTTTTTTATTTTTGATGGGGCTGTTTCGCTTGGGTACTTTGGTGCGCTTTATTCCGATTGCAGTGATTGTTGGTTTTACGAATGGGATTGCAGTTCTCATCATTCTCTCGCAGATTAAAGATTTCTTCGGTTTGCAAATTTCGCAATTGCCATCGCCATTCGTTAGCATGGTGCAAACACTGATTGATCGCGCTACCACCTGGAACCCAGCGACCCTGGCCCTATCGGTATCTAGTTTGATCTTTCTGATTCTGTGGCGACTCTTTAATAAACATCTTAGAAAACTCGGAATGATTCCGGGAACCATTTGGGTTCTAGTATTGGCAACGCTAGTCACTACCGTCTTTTCATTGCCGGTGGAAACCATTGGCAGCCGCTTTGGTGGTATTCCCTCTGGTCTGCCAAGCCCTCAATGGCAAGGAATTACCTGGGAGAGCGCGCAACTGGTGATTGCGCCGGCGATGACCTTGGCACTTTTAGGCGCCATTGAATCCCTACTCTGCGCGCGGATTGCCGATGGCTTAACCCACGAGCGCCATCGCCCCAATCAAGAACTCATGGGCCAGGGGATTGCCAACTTTGTGATGCCCTTCTTTGGTGGCATGCCGGTTACTGGCACCATCGCCCGCACCGTCACCAATATTGAATCCGGCGCCAGAACGCCGATCTCGGCGATTGTTCATTCCATCACGCTACTCCTCATCATCGTATTGGCAGCGCCGCTAGCAAAAAATATACCTCTAGCATGCTTAGCCGCCATCCTGATTTTCATTGCCTGGAACATGGGGGATTGGAAACAATTTATCGACTTCAAGCAATTTCGCCTACCCTATCGCATCACCATGGTGAGCGTATTTCTGCTCACGGTCATGGTCGATCTCACGGTGGCAGTGGAAGTGGGATTAATTCTGGCGTTTATCACCTTTGTGTATCGAATTTCAAGTCTCTCCCGAATTGAGAATGCCCCTATTGCAGACTTTCCATTTCTTGAGGGTCAAGAGGATAAGGTGGCAGCGTATCGGCTCTATGGCGCCCTCTTTTTTGGCGCCGTTCAGTTACTTGAGAGAATCGAGCAGCGGCTTCCCCAATCTGCCGTGGTATTGGATTTTAAGAATGTGATTTATATGGATGCGACTGGGATGGATAGTTTGATGGAGTTCGTCCACCATTGCCAAACTCAGGGTGTATCGGTCTATATCTGCGGCTTAAATCATCAAACCCACGATATTGCGCTGCGCTCTGGTCTTTACGACAAGATGAGTGGCGAGTTTTTCTACCATGATCTCGCTAGTGGCCTCCAAAAAGCGAGAAGTGCCTTTTTGGTGACTTAGCGCACCCAGCCCTTGCGACGCTCGTAGATCACAAATAAGACGCCCCAAATCACGATCGAGGCATAGGCCCAGATCCAAGAAACCCGGTCAGTTTGCGATCCCGTGAGATCCAGTACAAAGCCAAAGATGGCCGGGCCTAATAAGCCACCCCCAAAACCCATGAGCGAGTGCAAGCCCATTGCCGCCCCCTTGAGCTTTTCATCGGCACTCGTCACGAGTCCAGCGGTTAGAGTGGCCGAATCGGCCATGATGAAAATGGCGTGACCAATCGCCAGCGCCAAAATAATCCAACTGGCATGCCCCATAGAGTAAGCGAGCGCTACCCCAAAAATAGCGCTGGTGATCATCACGATACAGACCCATTGTTGACGACCTACTTTTAGGGCGAGCTCATTACCCAAAATCGAGGCGGGCACCCCAAAGAAATTAATCACGCCTGCCAGCGTCGTGGCTGCCAGAAAAAATTGCTCGCCAGAGAGCTGGGTGCTGAGAATAAAAAAAGCCACCAACCAACTGCGTGAAGCAAAAAGTTCGAGCGAATGCACGGTATAGCCCAGGATGTACCCCGAGGCATTACGATTTTGCAAAACCTGTTGCCACTTGCGAATTGGAAAAATATTACGCCAATCGATGGTAATTTTGTCTTGCCAGTGCGAATGCCGTGTCGGCTCAATCAAGGCTAATACGATGAGGAGTGAACTTGCCGGACCCAAGGCGACCCACCGATAGACGCTATGCCAGTCGCCAAAACTCAAAATCCAACCCGAGATGACATAGGAGAACCCGGTACCCACCCCAAAGAATGCCGTGTAAAACGAGATATGGCGGGTAATTTCCCCTTGGATCGCTCGGTCTGACAGGATTTTGAGTCCTGGCATATAGGTCGCTGCTAACCCAGCACCGCTTACCATCATGCAAACACAGGCACTGATAAAGCTGCTTGCCACAAAACCCATTCCCAACTGACCCGCAATCGCTAACACGCTTCCAACGATGTAGATGCGCCTGGCATCCATTTGATCAGTGAGTGCCGTGGCAAATGGCACCACGACGATATACCCCACAAAGAAGGCGCTCGCGATCAGACCGGATTCAAAATTAGAGAGGCCCCATGCGTGTTGCAACGTGGTCAGGGTCACGGCATACGCCGCAAAGCCTAATAGGGCACCGACTTGGGCTGCCAACATCCATGGCGTATTTCCCTTGAGAATACTCATCGCCAGCTAACTTACTGATCTTGCCGATGTGGTGGCTCTTGAAAACCGTTGCGCCGAAACGTAATCACCAGGGTATCTCGATAGCCATGGGCTCCGATGGGCTGAATCGGCGTGGTCTCATGAATCATCTGCGCATCGTTCAAAACGACGGCACTCCAAGAATCTTGTAAGGTAAAGCGTAGGCCAATGGAGCCTTGCGCTTCAAAAATACGGGTCTCTCCACCTTTGACGCCCACCCGATCGACTAAGATCACTACGACATAATCAACGCCATCACGGTGCGCGCCCTCGGGGGTAGGACGGCCAATGCCATCGCTGGTGTCAATCCGAAATGGATGAGCCTCGACATACCATCGGGGTGATGCTGGAAATAATTGCGCTATCCCTAGCATCAATTTCTCCCAACTGCTGTTGCTTTGTAGGGTGGGCTCTAAGGGTTCGAACCAGCGCTCGATCCCGCCATGGAGGGCGTTGTAATCAAGCGATTGCCAATGCGCACGATGCGGGACCAACTCCAGCTGTGATGGACTGATGCGATAGCTCGCATGGCGACGAAATCGATAACGCCCACCATCTTTTAAATAGGGATCCCGTGGCAGATTGTTCCAATAGGACTTCAGAATCTGTAAATCCTCAAGAGGTATCTGCACGAATTGGCTCAGGCTATCGGGGGATAGCACGGCATACCCCCGCTCTTGCAAAGAATCCCGCAGTTGATCAAAGGAGGTAAATGGTGGCGCTAACATGCAAACCCTATTTTGCCTGTTTTAACTGATCGCGCACCAAGGCAATATGCATTCGCAAATCATAGAGCTCTTTGGATTGGATGGCAGATACGTTCAAACGCTCAATCCGATCCTGCAGCTCATCAAGCTCAGACAACAAGTGATGGGGATTGTTTGAAGATGCAAATCGCTTTTCGATGCCCTTTAGGGTCTTGTAAAGTCGGCCCAGCCGAATCCTTAAGCTTAAGTTCAGCATCGCTGGTAAATAGGTAAAGATGGGTAACAAAATAATGAGCAACGGAATTAAGATCTTAATTACACGCTCTAACCAGACCGCACCCCAAAATGGCAGATGCCGATAGAAAAATGAGGGGCCATCTTTTAGAAAAATCTCCGCATCTAAATCCACTGGAAAATCCAAGCCCTTACTCGACGGAAACTCGCCGGGTTTTTGCAAACGCGAGTAATTGCGCAATATGTCAAAGGAAGCTCCCAAAAGAAGGCTCACCGTCGCGGGATTAATATTCGAGTGCGCGACCAAGGTTGCGGTGGGAGCAATCACATGAATATCCTTTTTCGGTAAATCATGGGCAATGCTCACAAGTCCACGCGGGATCTCGACGCGATTGAGGTATGGCAAGACTCGGGTATAGGCCTCTGCTTGGTCAAAGTCCATCAAACGAATCCCCGGTACTTTATAGAAATCTTTCAAAATGGGCGCCTCACCCGCTAGCACAATCATGGCTACATCGATTTGCCCATGACGTAGCTGCACAATCGCCTCATCGGGGCTGAGCATTCGTAAATCGAGCTGCGTTGGCTCAATATCATTGAGTTTTAAGAGGGCTTGCGAGAGCAGATTGGTTCCGCTTCCTGCATTACCAATCGATACTTTTTTCCCTTGGAGTTGACTCAATTGCTGCAAAGACCCGCCTTCTTTAGTAAAGGCTTCGGGTCGATACCAAACCCAAAGGGGCTCATAAAAGAGTCCGGCCAATGCGGTGAGGGTTGGATACTGGCTAGGGTCGCCCACCCCACTTTGAATAATCGCCAAATCCACACCCGATTTAGGATCTGCCATGAGCGCTAAATTGTCGACGCTGCCACCCGTATTCTGAATCCGCAAGGTAATGTTTTCTTTTGCTAGCTCCACTTGAAGCTGCTTAGCAAACTGATGATAGAGTCCCTCCGGAAATCCCGTCGCAAGCGTGAGCGTCTTGGGCGGCCCAGGCAATGCCCACCAAATGGTCAGAAAGATCGTCGCCATGATTGCGACGCATAGCGTCACCAAGTAGGCAGGGCGAGAGGCGATCCGATACAGAAGGTTCATGGCTTTATTATTCTATTTTTAACCATTATGCCCGGATTACATTCATGCTAACGAACTCAAACTCCCTGCGTGTCGCCCTTGTGACCGGTGCCGGAACCGGTATCGGTAAGGCTGCGGCCAAGGCTTTACTCGCCGATGGCTTTGCGGTTGTTCTCACGGGTCGCAACCTCGAACGCTTGCAAAAAGCGGTTTCCGATATCGGTGGTAATGCAAGTAACTGTCTGGCAGTCGCTTGCGATGTAGGCAAACCCGACGAGGTAAAGGCTTTGTTTGCCAAACTCAAGCATCAATTTGGTCGAATCGATGTCTTATTCAATAATGCGGGGATGGGAGCGCCCGCGATTCCCATGGATGAGCTCTCGTATGAGCAGTGGATGAATGTGGTGAACAGCAATTTATGTGGCGCCTTTTTGTGTGCTCAAGAGGCGATGCGCATGATGAAAGCCCAATCGCCTCAAGGCGGTCGCATCATTAATAATGGCTCGATCTCAGCCCATGCCCCAAGACCCAATACCGCACCCTATACCGCGACCAAGCATGCCATTACCGGCTTAACGAAATCGATTGCACTGGACGGCAGGCCCTTTAATATTAACTGCGGTCAAATTGATATTGGTAATGCCGCCACCGAGATGACCGAACGGATGGCTGCCGGGATTATGCAGGCCGACGGCTCGATCAAAGTCGAGCCACGCATGGATGTGGATCATGTCGGGCAAGCGGTTTTACACATGGCCAAGTTGCCGCCCGAAAGTAATATTTTGTTCATGACCATCATGGCAAGCAAAATGCCGTTTGTCGGTCGCGGTTAATTGCTTAGCGAAAACCCGCTTGATCCAAAATACGCTGAGCGGCTACTTGATTGCGACCAATCGCCGCAATCGATACTTTTTCCACTTGATAAGGTCCTAAGGCCTTTAGTGCCGGATTATCAACGCGTACCGATGCCACAACGGGCCATTCATTATTACCGTCAGCAAAATAGATCTGCGCCGCGTCGCTCGCCAAATACTCTAGAAACTTCACAGCCGCTTGTGGGTTGGGCG
>JBEDHB010000010.1:0-14285 GCA_041174325.1 Pseudomonadota bacterium | reverse complement strand
ATTCCATAACGACTCTTGGTTTTCACATAACTCATACAAATAGTCCCAAGAATAGAGTCCCGAGTCATGACCGTCCGAAAAAGTTGGCTTGATCGCATAGTGACCAACTGGCTCAATGTTCGCAATCCCGACCTCACGTTTACCGGTTTGTAATACCTCTTGCCCGGGCCCGTGACCGCGCACTTCGGCTGAGGGTGAGTAGACGCGCAAAAACTCAAATGGCAAGCGGTAGCTCTTGCCATTGTCAAATTGAAGCTCTAGAACCTTTGAGTTCTCATGCACAATTAAATTTTTTGGAATCATTACACTAGTACCCTTTCAATACCGCCTTGGTTTGCCTTGCTTACATAACTTTCAAGCCAATTATCACCCAATAGATGCTTTGCCATTTCAACCACAATGTAATCTGCTTTAGTATCGCTATCGTCATCAAATCGCGATAGACCTTGTAAACAGGATGGGCAACTTGTTAATACTTTAACCTCACCAGTAAAGTCTTTGCTTAAATCGTTAGCACCCTTTTCCATTTCAATTTGCTTGCGATAACGAACTTGGGTTGAAATATCCGGCCGAGTAATTGCCAGCGTGCCAGACTCGCCACAGCAACGTTCGTTCTTCGTAATGGCTGTACCGTCCTCAAGTCCAATCAGTTCATTCACTGTCTTTAAAGGATCCTGAAGTTTCATGGGGCTATGGCATGGATCATGATACATATATCGAACGCCCTCTACACCATCAAGTCTTAAACCTTTCTCAAGAAGGTACTCATGAATATCAATGATTCGGCAACCTGGGAAGATTTGATCAAACTGATAACCCGCCAATTGATCGTAACAGGTACCACAGGAGACCACGACTGTTTTGATATCGAGATAGTTCAATGTATTAGCAACCCGATGAAATAGCACTCGATTATCCGTAATCATTTTCTCGGCCTTATCAAAGTCGCCATTTCCCTTTTGCGGATAACCACAGCACAAATATCCAGGTGGTAATACCGTTTGCACGCCTGAATGCCAAAGCATTGCTTGAGTCGCCAGACCAACCTGTGAAAATAATCGTTCTGAGCCGCATCCAGGGAAATAAAAAACAGCCTCACTATCAACACTGGTCTCCAAAGGATTGCGAATAATCGGTATGTAGTCGGCATTCTCGATATCCAAAAGTGCGCGAGCAGTCTTTTTGGGTAAATTACCAGGCATCTTTTTATTCACAAAATAAATCACTTGCTCCTTCAGAGCAGGTTTACCAACCGTCGCGGGAGGGGATTGGGTTTGCTTAACAGCCCATTTTTTGAATAATTGATGGGCAAAACGCTGTAAGCCATAGCCCCATTCAATCATCACCTTGCGACTCAACCGGATTGTTTCTGGATTGGTTGCATTGAGGAACAGCATCGAAGCGCTAGTACCTGGATTAAAACGGCGTTGCCCCATCTTGCGTAATAAGTTACGCATATTCATAGTGACGTCACCAAAATCAATTTTGACTGGGCATGGTGTATAGCACTTATGACAAACCGTGCAATGCGCGGCAACGTCGTCAAACATTTCCCAATGCCGAATCGATACCCCGCGTCGCGTTTGCTCTTCATACAAAAATGCTTCGATTAGCAACGAGGTGGCAAGGATTTTGTCACGCGGGCTATACAACAAATTAGCCCGAGGAACATGGGTTGCACAAACTGGCTTGCATTTTCCACAGCGCAAACAATCTTTTACGCTGTCGGCAATCGCTCCGATATCACTTTGTTGCATGATGATCGATTCGTGACCCATGAGTCCAAAGCTTGGGGTATAGGCCATTTGTAAATTGGCATTAGGCATTAGCTTGCCTTTATTAAAGTGGCCGTTTGGATCCACCCGATTTTTATAAGAACGAAATTCTTTTAATTCCTCGTCGGTGAGGTACTCCAATTTAGTAATACCAATCCCATGCTCACCCGAAATCACACCATCTAAGGAGCGAGCTAAGACCATAATCCGATCAACTGCACGGTGCGCATCCTGCAACATTTCATAATCATCCGAGTTCACCGGGATATTCGTGTGAACATTACCGTCCCCAGCGTGCATATGCAAAGCCACAAACACACGTTTGCGCAATATCTTTTGATGAATCGCTTTGATCTCTTTTAGTACCAAATCAAAGGTAGAGCCGCTAAAGATGACTTGCAGCGGAGCTAGCAACTCTTTTTTCCAAGAGGCGCGTAGCGTTCCATCTTGCAGCTGTGGGAAGAACTGATCAATTTTCTCCAACCACTCAGTCCAAAGGGTCCTTACTTCTCGCAGTAGAGTCTGGGCCTGAATCACACGATCGCCCACCATTTCCCCTCTGGAGATATCTTCAATCTCGTCATTTGCGCGAATCGGGAGCGTCGCTTGATTGATATATTGCGCAAGAGCATCTAGTAATTGAATTTTGTTTTTGAGCGATAACTCGATATTAATTTGATCAATTCCGTCGGTGTACTCGCCCATTCGCTCGAGCGGGATTACAACATCCTCATTGATCTTAAACGCGTTGGTATGCTTTGCAATCGCTGCGGTGCGCGCCCGATCTAACCAAAACTTCTTACGTGCCTCTGCGCTGACTGCCACAAAGCCCTCGCCCATACGACGATTGGCCATGCGCACTACTTCACTGGTTGCTGCAGCAACAGCCTCCTCATCCTCACCGGCGATATCACCAATTAAGACCATCTTGGGTAAGCCATTACGTTTAGATTTCGTGGAATATCCGACTGCTTTTAAGTACCGGTCATCGAGATGCTCTAGTCCCGCCAAGAGAGGGCCGCCATTTTTACTTAAATCATCTAAATAGGCTTTGATCTCGACAATACTGGGAATCGCTTCGCGGGCTTGACCAAAAAACTCCAAGCAAACCGTACGCATATGCTTTGGCATGCGATGCAAAATCCAGGTAGCACTCGTAATCAGGCCATCGCAACCTTCTTTTTGAATTCCCGGTAAGCCGGATAAAAATTTATCCGTAACGTCTTTACCTAAGCCAGCCTTCCTAAATTTAGCGCCCTCGATTTCTAAAACCTCGGAACGCAAAACTTTATCCTGTGGCGCTGCCTTGCCATCAGACCATATCAAACGAAACCGGGCAATCGCTTGATCATGAATCTTGCCAAGGTTGTGATCTAAGCGTTCAACATCCAGCCAATTTCCATTGGGATCCACCATTCGCCAACTCGCGAGGTTATCCAGTGCCGTTCCCCATAAAACCGCTTTCTTACCACCTGCGTTCATGGCGATATTCCCGCCAATGCAACTGGCATCCGCAGAGGTTGGATCGACTGCAAAAACAAGGCCGTGTTTTTCTGCTGCATCCGCTACACGACGCGTCACCACACCTGCTCCAGAATAAATAGTTGGTACAGGGGCGCTTAAGCCCGCGGGTACTTTATATTCAAGCCCTCCAAGATCAATTAACTTTTCCGTATTGATCACCGCCGACATTGCTACCATTGGAATTGCACCACCGGTATAACCCGTGCCGCCTCCGCGCGGAACAATGGTCAGACCCAACTCGATGCAAGCTCTGACCAAGTTTGGAATTTCTGCTTCGGTGTCTGGCTTGAGAACAACAAATGGATACTCAATTCGCCAATCAGTTGCATCGGTAACATGCGCCACGCGCGACATTCCGTCAAATGCGATATTGTCGACATGTGTAAATTTGCTAAATACCCTCTTTACCTGCTTGCGCAATTGCAAAACAGTTTGAAAGTTATTCGCAAAAGATTCCACCGCGGTGCGAGCAGCCAAAACTAAGTCGCTTACTTGCTCGACATAATCCCCTTTGATGCGTTTTTCAACCTCACCCAAACGATGCCACAGTGCTTGAATTAGGGCCTCGCGTCGTTTGGGGTTAACTAATAAATCATCTTGCAAGTAAGGATTGCGCTCGACGACCCAGATATCACCCAATACTTCAAATAACATTCTGGCAGACCGGCCTGTACGCCGCACACTACGCAATTGCTCCAAAAGTTGCCATGCCTTAGCGCCTAAGAGGCGAATGACAATCTCCCGGTCTGAGTAAGAAGTGTAGTTATACGGAATCTCACGAAGACGATGGGGTTGCGTATCGAACTCAGACAAACTATCCAAGGAGATAGGTGCGTTCATGGTGACCAGTTGATTAAAGCTCTATTTTAGATGAGCTTGATCATTTCCGTTGCCAATCTATTTGGCACAATATTGAATCAATTTAAAGACTTATGTGCCAAGCATGGTACGCTTTCATCATGAAAAATGATTATTTACGCCGGATTGAGAACGCCAAGGTCTACAACGTTGCACGCAAAACCGAGTTAGAAAAGGCTCGCGATCTCAGTGCCCGCTTCCAAAACACGATTCTCTTAAAGCGCGAAGACAATCAACCCGTCTTCTCGTTTAAATTACGCGGTGCCTATAACAAAATGGCCGGATTGAGCCCAGCAGCTCTAAAAAAGGGAGTGATTGCGGCCTCTGCTGGTAATCATGCCCAAGGTGTTGCTCTGGCCGCTGCCAAACTCAAATGCAAGGCAGTCATCGTGATGCCAATTACAACCCCTCAGGTCAAAATTGATGCGGTCAAGGCGCATGGTGGCAAGTGGATTGAACTGGTCTTAACGGGCGACTCCTATAGTGACGCTTATCAAGAAGCTCAACTGCTTCAGAAAAAGAAGGGATACACCTTTATCCATCCCTTTGATGATCCCGACGTCATTGCTGGTCAGGGCACGATTGCGAAAGAAATCCTCGATCAACACCCCGATCCTATTGATGCCATTTTTGTGGCAATTGGTGGAGGAGGGCTGATCTCAGGAATCGGCGCCTACATTAAATCAGTTAGACCCAAGATCAAAGTGATTGGTGTGCAAACAGTCGACTCGGACGCCATGAAACAGTCCTTGCAACTGGGTAAGCGCATTGAACTTAAAGAAGTTGGTTTGTTCTCGGATGGCACCGCAGTCAAGCAGGTTGGTAAGGAGACCTTTAAGATCTGCCAACATGTCGTTGACGACATTGTCTTAGTGGATACCGATGAAATCTGTGCTGCGATCAACGATGTCTTTACCGACACGCGCAGTATTTTGGAGCCCGCGGGTGCGCTCGCCATCGCAGGTCTGAAGAAATATGTTGAGAAACATCACCTCAAAAAGAAAACTCTAGTAGCCATTGCGTGTGGCGCCAATATGAATTTCAGTCGTCTACGATTTGTGGCGGAACGTGCGGATGTTGGTGAATTTCGAGAGGCGATCTTTGCAGTCACGATTCCCGAAGAGCGAGGATCCTTTAAAGCCTTTTGTAAAATGCTCGGCAAACGCAATGTTACTGAATTTAACTATCGCATCGCGCATGCTGATCAAGCACATATTTTTGTTGGTATCGGAACCCAACGTGCTGGCGATAACAAAACGATTGCCAGCGCATTTCGTAAAGCTGGCTTTGCAACCATTGATCTAAGCCATGACGAGCTTGCAAAAACGCATTTGCGACACATGGTCGGCGGCAGTTCCACCTTGGCCAAAGACGAGCTACTCTATCGCTTTGAGTTTCCAGAGCGCCCAGGTGCACTGATGCGCTTTCTAGATAGCCTGGCCCCCAATTGGAATATCAGTTTGTTTCATTACCGCAATCACGGGGCAGATTATGGACAAATCTTATTAGGCATTCAGGTACCTAAGAATGAACAGCCCGCCTTTAAACAATTTTTGGCAACTTTGGGCTATCCTCATTGGGATGAAAGCAAGAATCCTGCATACCGCCTATTTCTAAAATAAGATGTCCTATACCCTCGCTGGAAAACTAGTGGTTGCCATTTCATCGAGGGCACTCTTTGATTTTGAAGAAGAAAACCGCCTGTTTGAAGAAAGTGACGACAGTGCCTACATGAAACTGCAGCTAGAACGCCTAGCGATTCCAGCCCAAGTGGGTGTTGCCTTTCCTCTCGTCAAAAAATTACTGCGCTTTAATCACGATCAACCGCGCGTCGAAGTGGTGATCCTGTCACGCAACGATCCCGTCAGTGGTTTGCGCGTATTTCGTTCTGCTAAACACCATGGGCTTAACATTGAACGTGGAGTCTTTACCCGAGGTAGACCGCCCTATCACTACTTAAAATCGCTGCAAGCCAACCTGTTCTTATCAGCAAATGAAGAAGATGTGCGTGCCACTCTTGACGCGGGCTTTCCGGCTGCGCGCGTCTACCCAGAATCAACCAAAATGGCTGAGAACAACCCCAATGAAATTCGCATTGCCTTTGACGGAGATGCTGTTTTATTTTCAGATGAGGCCGAGCAGGTTTTTCAGGATCAAGGCCTAAAAGCGTTTGTTGATCATGAGAGTCAACGTGCCGCCATTCCGTTACCGCCCGGTCCTTTTAAACCATTGCTTGCCGCCTTACACCAACTGCAAACGGAGGCTCTACCTAAAAATGAAATGCGGATCCGCACCGCTTTAGTGACAGCCCGCTCTGCGCCAGCTCATGAACGTGCCATTCGCACCCTGATGAACTGGGGAATTGATGTGGATGAAGCGATGTTTCTTGGGGGTTTATCCAAGCGCGAGTTTCTGAAAGAGTTTGAGCCCGACTTTTTCTTTGATGACCAAACTGGGCATTGCAATGCCGCCTCTAGTGTCGCCCCAACGGGACATGTAATCTCTGGGGTCAGCAATACCAACCGGCGCAAAGCCTAAATTTCCATGTCTGAATTTGTTCTCGGTCAGCAAAGCGCTTACCCCAATCACTATGACCCGGGTTTACTCTTTCCCATCCCTCGGGCTGAGAATCGCTTGAAACTTGGGATTGCAGAGGGATCGCATTTACCTTTTTTAGGGGTCGATCTTTGGAATGCTTTTGAACTAAGCTGGCTAAACTCCAAAGGCAAACCACAAATCGCATTGGCTGAATTTGCGATTCCTGCAGAGTCACCATTCATGATTGAGTCTAAGTCTTTCAAGCTGTACCTCAATAGCCTCAATCAACATCACTTTGAAAATAGCGATGCAGTTCGCGAGTGTCTGAACCGTGATTTAAGTTTAACCCTTGGCAGCCCCCTGCAAATCAAACTTCGTGAGCCCCCGCAGATTTACAACCAAAAAAAATATCCACTCATGCAAGAGTTGGATGGCCAACTTCTTGATCGCCTTGATATTGAAGTCAATCAAACACAGATTGCTGATCCGCTTCTACTAAGCGCTGATCAACACTCCGCTCCAATTACGCAAACTCTGGTCTCGCATCTACTCAAATCCAATTGCCCGGTCACAGGGCAGCCCGATTGGGCAAGCGTACAAATTCATTATCAGGGTCGACCCATCAATGAGGAGGGTCTTTTGCACTACCTCATTGGCTTTCGTCAGCTTGGAGAGTTTCATGAGCACTGCGTTGAAAAAATCTTTTGCGATTTGAAGAATCGCTGCCGACCGGAGAAGCTTTCAGTTTATGCGCGCTACACCCGACGTGGTGGTTTAGATATCAATCCGTTTCGGGCGGATTTCAATGCTGCCTGGCCCAACAATATTCGTCACGCCAGGCAGTAACACTAGAACGGAATATCGTCATCCATTGCATCGAGCGCGCTAGCGCTTGGACTGGATGAACTCTCGGCAGCCTTAGAACGACCAGCTGACGATTCTTCTCCAGAACCAGCCATTCGAGCACCTAGCATTTGCATACTGTCAGCAATGATCTCAGTGGAATACTTTTCTTGTCCACTTTGATCCGTCCACTTACGAGTCCGCAAGCGGCCCTCGACATAAACCTGTGAACCTTTTTTGAGATATTGACCAGCAATTTCAGCTAACTTACCGAAAAAGGCAATACGATGCCATTCGGTGTTCTCCTTCATCTCGCCTGTTTGCTTATCTTTATAGCGATCTGAAGTGGCGACTGAAATATTGGTGACGGCGTCACCGCTGGGCATATACCGAGTTTCTGGGTCACGCCCAACATTACCAACGATGATGACTTTATTGACTGAAGCCATTTTGTCTCCCGAAGAAAATTAAATAAAAGTGTGGCTAAAGCTACTTTGCGGTTTGCGACGATGGAATATCACGCATTGGCCATGCAATTATAAGCCAGGCAATAATCAAAACAGTACCACCAATAAACACCGAAAGGTTTCCAAAGAGCTGCATCATTAGCCCGCCGAGCGCTGCTCCGGTAAACAATCCGACAGACTGCGTCGTGTTGTAGATACCTAATGCCGCTCCTTTTTCATCTTTAGCCCAACGCGATACCATCGAGGGCTGCAAGGCTTCCAGTAGATTAAATCCGACAAAGTAAATCAACAGTGCACTGACAATGGCTGTTGTCGAATGTGCTTGCAAGAAGATGATTTGTGCAATCAAAAGGATGACAACGGCTGTTAGTAATACCAGCCGTAATTTCTTTTTCTTTTCTCCATAAATAATCCCAGGCAACATCAAAAAGAATGAAACAACGACCACTGGAAAGTAAATTTTCCAATGGTCGTCTAAGGGCAAGCCTGCATCCACGAGCAACCGCGGAACAACCAAGAACATGGCTACCTGGGTGGCATTGAGAACAAACACGCCCACATTCAGTCGGAATAATTCAGGTCTTAGAAAAATTTGCATCAGCGGCTGATGCTCACCTCGAATTTGCTTCGGAGGGCTTGGCACCAAAAGCCAGGCAACCAAAAAGCCAATCAAGCCCAACAGTGCTAATAACAAGAACATACCATCGAGGCCAATGGCCCGATAAATCGGCGTCGCAATCACTAAAGAAAGGGCGAACGAGATACCAATACTCCCTCCCACGATAGCCATTGCTGCAGTTCTCACTTGCTCGCGAGTTAAATCCGCCACCCAAGCAGACACTGCGGCAGAGATTGCACCCGCTCCCATCAGTCCTCGCCCAATGGCAATCCACAACAAATCATCTCGACTAGCCGCAATCAATGCACCGGCTATGAATAAACTTAATCCCCATAAAACCACTGGCTTACGACCCACCCGGTCCGAAAGAATACCTAAGGGAATATGGAAAAAGGCCTGAACAATATTAAAAATTCCAAGGGCCAAACCCACCCATAAGGCATTTTCTCCCCCAGGTAAATCCTTGGCATGTAAGGAAAAAACGGGTAATAACAAAAAAAGACCCAGCATTCGCAAGCCAAAGATACCGGCAAGGGCAAGGGTTGAGCGTAGTTCGGAAGAGTTCATGGGAAAAGGCTATATTAACAAGTTACGCTGAAAAATCATGAATAACGAAATCAAAATCCGTGGGGCCCGAACCCACAACCTAAAAAATATCAATCTGGATATCCCCCGCGAAAAGCTCGTGGTGTTGACCGGCTTATCGGGTTCTGGAAAAAGTTCCTTAGCATTTGATACGCTCTACGCGGAAGGGCAACGACGCTATGTTGAATCACTCTCGGCCTATGCGCGCCAATTTCTGCAGTTGATGGAAAAACCCGACGTAGATGTCATCGAGGGTTTATCGCCCGCGATCTCCATCGAACAGAAGGCGACTAGCCATAACCCGCGCTCAACCGTTGGTACTGTCACCGAGATCCATGATTATTTGCGCCTACTCTTCGCGCGTGCGGGCACCCCCTACTGTCCAGACCATGTCCTAGCCCTGGAAGCGCAGAGCGTCTCGCAAATGGTTGACACGGTCATGGCAATGCCGGCTGATGCCAAGCTCATGATCTTGGCCCCGGTGGTGAGTGAGCGTAAAGGTGAGTTTGTTGACTTATTCGAAAATCTCCAAGCTCAGGGGTTTGTGCGTTTTCGAATTCGCTCGGGTGGCGGCACGAGTAACGCAGCTAAGGCTGAGATTGTCGAAGCCGATCGCCTGCCGCAACTCAAGAAAAATGACAAGCACTCAATCGAAGTAGTGGTTGATCGAATTCGTGTCAAAGAGGATATTCAGCAACGACTCGCCGAGTCATTTGAAACCGCCCTGCGACTCGCCGATGGTAAAGCGATGGTGGTCAATATGGACACGGGAGAAGAAACCATCTTCTCTAGCAAATTTGCTTGCCCTATTTGCTCCTACTCATTGCAAGAACTTGAACCCCGTCTGTTTTCCTTTAATAATCCGATGGGTGCCTGCCCCAGCTGCGATGGACTCGGTCACATCTCCTTTTTTGATCCCAAACGGGTCGTGGCGCATCCTGACCTATCACTAGCAGCAGGAGCCATCAAGGGCTGGGATCGTCGTAACCAGTTTTACTTCAAGCTTCTGCAAACCTTAGCGAAGTTCGGCGGCTTTGATCTTGAAAAGCCTTTTGAGAAATTGCCCAAAAAAGCGCAGGATCTGATCCTTTATGGGTCTGGGAATACAACCATTCCGTTTGAGTATCTTAATGAAAAGGGTCGCTCAGTCGTGCGCGAACATGCTTTTGAAGGAATCTTGGCTAATTTTGAGCGGCGCTATCGAGAAACTGACTCGGCGGCAGTTCGTGAAGAATTGGCTCGCTACCAAAATATTCGGGCTTGCCCTGAATGCAGCGGTACCCGTCTACGCAAAGAGGCGCGCTTTGTCAAAGTGGGCGATGGTCAGCAAGCTCGTGCTATTTATGAAATCAGTGCCCTACCCCTGCGTGAAGCCCAAGACTATTTCAACACGATCCAATTAAAGGGCGCTAAACGGGAAATTGCTGACAAAATCATCAAAGAGATCGCCTCTCGTTTGCGCTTTTTGAATGATGTAGGCTTGGATTACCTATCCTTAGAACGCAGTGCCGATACGCTCTCTGGTGGCGAGGCCCAACGAATACGGCTTGCCTCGCAAATTGGCTCCGGACTAACCGGTGTGATGTATGTTCTTGATGAACCGTCGATTGGCTTACATCAGCGTGATAACGACCGTTTAATTGCGACCCTCAAACACCTTCGCGATCTTGGTAACAGCGTATTGGTCGTAGAGCATGATGAGGACATGATTCGGGCCTCAGACTATGTGATTGATATTGGTCCTGGGGCGGGTGTGCATGGTGGAAAAATAGTTGCGATTGGCACCCCGAGCGAAGTCGAACGCCATCCTGATTCGTTAACAGGCGCCTACCTATCTGGCCAAGAAAACATTGCAGTCCCCCAAAAACGTACAGAACATGATGGGCGCTTTTTAAGCATCATTGGTGCGAGCGGCAATAATCTACAAAAGGTTGATGCACATATCCCCGTGGGCTTATTGACTTGTGTCACTGGCGTCTCTGGATCTGGTAAATCAACCTTGATTAACGATACCTTACATCATGCCGTTGCCCAACATCTCTATGGCTCAAGTGCTGAACCCGCGGCGCATGATCACATTGACGGAATTGAACACTTCGACAAAGTCATCAATGTGGATCAATCACCGATTGGCCGCACACCACGCTCAAATCCCGCCACCTACACCGGCTTATTTACTCCCATTCGGGAGCTTTTTGCAGGGGTCCCGGCTGCTCGCGAACGGGGTTATGAAGCAGGTCGATTTTCTTTTAATGTCAAAGGTGGCCGCTGCGAGACCTGTGAGGGTGATGGCGTCCTCAAGGTCGAAATGCATTTCTTACCCGATGTCTATGTACCCTGCGATGTGTGTCATGGCAAACGCTATAACCGTGAGACCTTGGATATCCGCTATAAAGGTAAGAATATTCATGAGGTCCTATCGATGACAGTCGAACAGGCCCATGAATTCTTTGAAGCAGTCCCAGTGGTTAAACGCAAACTCAAAACCTTACTTGATGTTGGTTTGGGGTATGTCTGCCTTGGTCAAAGCGCAACTACTCTTTCGGGGGGAGAGGCGCAACGCGTCAAGCTCTCGCTAGAACTTTCCAAGCGAGATACAGGACGGACCCTTTACATCCTTGATGAACCAACGACGGGTTTGCATTTTCATGACATCAAGCTGTTACTTGAGGTCATTCATACCCTCAAAAAGCAAGGGAATACCGTGGTGATCATTGAGCACAATCTAGATGTGATCAAAACCGCCGACTGGTTAATTGACCTTGGACCGAACGGCGGCGCTGGCGGTGGTCAAATTATTGCAACCGGAACTCCTGAAGAAGTCGCAAATCACCCAGCTAGCTTCACTGGAAAATACTTAAAGCCTCTCCTAAAAAAGCAGGCTAAACCCAACCCAATCAAGAAAAAAGATCTCGAAAAACTTGGGCTTTAAATCCAGTAATGGGGTAGTCAGCATATACTTATCCCCATGAATGCAAAGAACCAGCGCGCTCTAGAATTAGCGTGTGCCACCCTTGATTTAGAAGCTGATGCGATTCGCAAAATGCGAGATCGCTTGGCTCAAGAAGGGCAGTTGGCCTTACTACTTTCGGTTGATCTTCTCGAACAATGCCGCGGCCGGATTGTTGTTTCAGGAATTGGCAAGTCAGGTCACATCGCACGTAAAGTTGCTGCAACGTTTGCGTCAACCGGTTCCCCCGCATTTTTTGTTCATCCTGCCGAAGCAAGCCATGGTGATTTAGGCATGGTCACCCGCGACGATGTATTCGTAGCGATTTCAAACTCTGGCGAAACCGAAGAATTGCTCACAATTGTCCCCATCATTAAACGTACTGGCGCAAAATTAATTGCATTAACAGGGGATCCTAATTCCTCGCTTGCCAAATTAGCGGATGCACATCTTGATATTAGCGTTGACAAAGAAGCTTGTCCGCTCAATATGGCGCCAACCACTAGCACGACGGCGGCACTGGCCATGGGTGATGCACTCGCCGTTTCTCTTTTAGATGCGCGTGGCTTTAAGGCCGAGGACTTTTTGCGCTCTCACCCGGGCGGAAGACTGGGTCGAAAATTAATAGCCCATGTCTCAGAGGTGATGCGCGATCTCTCAAGCACCCCGAAAATCAATGAAAAGGCATCATTTGCGCAGGCACTGGCTGAAATGAGTCATCAAAAGATGGGCCTGGTCGTCATTGTGAATGATGCCAATCAGGTATTAGGCATTCTGACCGATGGCGATCTACGGCGCCTCATCGAAAAAGAGGCAAACATTAGCGCAATGAGTCTAGCTGACGCCATGACGCCCAACCCAAGAACCATACCCCCTGATTTAATCGCTGAAGAAGCAATTGGAATGATGGAGCAACATCGGATCAATCACTTAATAGTGGCCGATCCCGAAAAACGCTTACTGGGCGCCCTCAACTTACACGACCTATTTGCAGCCAAGGTAATTTGATCAATGGCACCGATTCTTCAATCACACACCACAAACCCGTTAACCAACTATCCGCAAGCCCTTGAGCGAGCGGCTCAGATTCGTATGTTGGTACTTGATGTCGATGGCGTTCTAACCAACGGTCAGGTTTTTTTTGGACCTGACGGTAAGGAATCGATGAAGGGTTTTGATATTCAAGATGGCTATGGCATCAAACTTCTTCAGAGTATTGGGGTCGAATGTGCTGTCATTACGGGTCGCCACTCCAAAATGGTTTTAGGGCGCTGCGATGAACTAGGTATCACGCATGTATTTACTGGTGTTCAAGATAAAAAATTAGCGCTTCTTGAATTACAGCAACGAGTTTCGTTTAATCCTGCGATCGACCTAGCAGTAATGGGGGATGATTGGCCTGACTTATCGATCATGCAATCTGCGGGCTTGCGGATTGCCCCTGCTCAGGCGCATGATGCCGTTCGTCAAATGGCTCACTATGTTACGCAGGCCAAAGGTGGTTTTGGTGCCGTTCGTGAAGCGTGTGATTTAATTCTCAAAGCCCAGGATCAGTACGATTCGCTATTAGCCAAAGCCAAAGGCTAAGACAAACTCTTTATGAGACTTTCTCGGCACATCGTTTACTTATGGATCGTACGTGGTTTATTGCGCGTACTACCCTTTTTACTGATGGGGTCACTAACCTTGGCCACTTTCTGGCTAGTCAAACGTAGCGCCCCGCCTGAGTCATTGGCACTGGCGCGCGTGCCTCAGCATGTGCCCGATTACATTCTCAAAAATGCAACCCTATCCAATCTCAATGAGCAAGGGCAAACCAAATACCGCGTTCTAGGAAAAAAACTGATTCACTATGAAGACGACGCATCGATCGATCTCGAACGCCCACGAATTCGCATCTTTCAAGAACAAGGTACGCCTGTCACGGTCCGCGCCGATCGTGGCCATATTGATGGTGATTTAACGATCTTGGATCTGTATGAGAATGGTGAAATTTTTCGTCCGGCTCAAGACGCTCTTGGAGATCGTAAGGCCGCACCCCAATTGCTGGCCCGCTCAAGCTACTTCCAAGTTTTAATTAATGATGATATTGTGCGTACCGATAAACCGTTAGAGCTTCAACAGGG
>JBEDHB010000009.1:0-15977 GCA_041174325.1 Pseudomonadota bacterium | reverse complement strand
GGGATTGTGAACTTGAGGCAAGCCAGATGCGTGTATCGATTTGTTCGGAGCTTTGCATGTATTGCATGATGGCTTCACTGACAGTTTCAACCGGTTCATCAAGTCCGGGGGGGTGGGTAATCGATGGTCGCTTTAATGCCACGATCCCTTGATAGGGCGTTTGGGAGGGTTTGCGATCAACTGGATCCAGGGTAATGGCTAAGCGGCCGGAACCTTCCGCATCGAGTAGTTCAGCAAGGGTGGCATTGTCGGGGATTTGATCAAAATCAGGGTTGAGGGTAACACTAGCCCGGATTTCAAGTTGAGATGTGCATTCAACCACCAAAAGCTGAATCGGCCCCTTACTCTGTGCTTGAATGATCAAGGTGCCATTGAGCAACAAACTCACCCATCACCTTTTGTACTGCCGGTGGATCATTACGCAGGGCCAATATGTTCTGCCATGCGCTTCCAATCGAAACAAACTCACCCCGAACGGGGGCACCGTCGCACACAAAGACCAAAAGCTGATTCATCCTAAAAATATCCTAAGCAGTTCTGACCTGAGATAATACTGCTCATGCGTATTCGAACCCGTTTTGCCCCAAGCCCAACTGGCTTTATTCATTTAGGTAACCTGCGTAGTGCGTTGTACCCGTGGGCCTTTGCTAGAAGTAAAGGCGGGGACTTCATCTTGCGGATTGAAGATACCGATCAAGAGCGCTCCTCTCTGGAGGCAGTTGAGGTGATCTTGGAGGGAATGCATTGGCTTGGTTTGGATCCCGATGAGGGCCCGATCTATCAAATGCAACGCATGGATCGCTATCGCGAAGTCCTCAAGCAAATGCTTGCGGATGGCTCGGCTTACTACTGTTATATGAGCGAAGATGAGCTCAACCGTTTGCGTGATCAGCAAATGGCCAATAAAGAGAAGCCCCGGTATAACGGTTTTTGGCGCCCTGAGCCAGGGAAGACATTGCCAGAGCCTCCCAAAGACGTTCTGCCAGTGATTCGTTTCAAAAACCCAATTGGCGGGTCTGTGATTTGGAAGGATGCAGTTAAAGGGATGATTGAAATTAGTAACGATGAGTTAGATGATCTGATCATTGCTCGCCCCGATGGCACTCCCACCTATAACTTTTGTGTGGTGGTCGATGATCTTGATATGCAGATTACCCATGTGATTCGGGGAGACGATCATGTGAACAATACTCCACGGCAAATCAACATCATGAAGGTGCTCGGTGGTACGCCGCCTGTCTATGCGCACTTACCGACGGTCTTGGATGAGAGTGGCGAGAAGATGAGTAAGCGCAATGGTGCGCTGAGTGTGCGCGACTATCAAAAAATGGGCTACCTCCCTGAGGCCGTTCTGAACTACCTCGCACGCTTGGGTTGGTCGCACGGTGATGCCGAAATCTTTACGCAAGAGCAATTTGTGAAATGGTTTGATTTGGAGCACTTGGGGCGCTCACCCGCGCAGCACAATCCCGAGAAATTACTCTGGCTCAATCATCACTATATTCAGCAGGGCGATGTAAAGCGACTTGCACAGTTGTGCATGCCGTTTATTCATCAGCTGGGGATTGATCTCTCACAGGGTCCTGATTTTGAGTCGGTGGTCAACCTGCTCAAAGACCGTGCAAACACCTTATTGGAGATCGTCGAAGGCGCCAAACTTTTCTATCAGGGCCGACCCAATCTAAGTGCCGAGCAAATTGCCCAAAATATTCCGAGCGCTGTGATTCCGGCCATCGCAGATTTTAGGGAGCGATTGGTTGCCACTCAGCCGAGCACGAAAGAGGAGGTTGCCGCCCAACTCAAGGCGACCCTGGCCCAGTTTCAGCTCAAGATGCCTGCCTTGGCAATGCCCATTCGGTATGCGCTATTTGCCACTACCCAAACACCAGCCCTTGATGCAGTGATCGCGGTGATGGGCAAAGACGAAGTCATCGAGCGTCTCTCTAAAATAGGCTAAAATTACGGATTGTTTTGAAGGTGCATCAATATAAGGGGGTATAGCTCAGCTGGGAGAGCGCTTGCATGGCATGCAAGAGGTCAGCGGTTCGATCCCGCTTATCTCCACCAACAAAACAAGTAGTCCAAGGTCCCCATCGTCTAGAGGCCTAGGACATCACCCTTTCACGGTGAGTACGGGGGTTCGAATCCCCCTGGGGACGCCAGTCATGCAGTGACATGCATGATGCAGTATTTGGAGCGGTAGTTCAGTTGGTTAGAATATCGGCCTGTCACGCCGAGGGTCGCGGGTTCGAGTCCCGTCCGCTCCGCCAAATCCAAAAACCACCTTCGGGTGGTTTTTTCATTTCTCGGCCACAAAACCCACTATCATTACACCAATATTCTCGTTTGAGGTATTTTTGTCAATTAACCATAGAGGAATTTCATGAAGAAAATTGCACTTGTAAGCGCAGCAGTGTTGATGATGGGCACATCGGCTGTGATGGCACAAAATAAACCACAAGCTGTGGTTGCCGTTGAGACCGCGCCTGGCGTTTTAAAAGTGGCTGAAGGTGTTCAGTTCCAGGGTAAATTCAAATCCGTTGATCCAAAAACCCGTGAGGTGGTCATCGTTGGTCCCAATGGTAACGAGTACAAAACCGTTTTGGGTGATGAGGTCAGAAACTTTAATCAAATTAAAGTGGGCGATATCGTAACCCTCACGCATGTTGAGATCTTGGTGGCTGATATTAAAAAGCCAAGCAAAGTTGAAATCCGTGAGCGCGTTGAAACTGAGAAAGCAGCGCGTGCAAAGTTGGGTGATAAACCAGCTGCTGCGATTGAGCGTCAAGTTACTGTGGTTGCTGACGTGACTGCGGTTGATGAGAAGAAAGGCACACTGACTTTGCGTGGCGCTACTCGCACATTGGACCTCAAGGTGAAGGATCCAAAAGTACTCAAAGGTGTGAAGGTTGGTACACAAGTTGAAGCAACCGTTACTGAAATCATTGCGATTGAAGTAACCGCTCCTAAGAAGTAATGCATTATTTGCATTCAAGGCCCGTCTAGTGTGAGCTAGGCGGGTTTTTTTATTATGACCCTCAAAAAAACCGATTTAGCAAAACGCCAAGGCTTACAGATTGCTCTGCGCATGAAAAATGCCAGCAAGGCCGATTTGCTCGACAAGCAGGCAAAAGGCAAACTAATCGCGAAACCGGCCCCCTTATTGCAGTCCATATTGCGCAAATCTAAACAAGACGATACTGAATCCTAAATTAGTATTAGCCCGTAATCATTTAGACTCATCTAGTTCATTTGCATATGAAGTGGATCAATATCCAAACTAATTGATCTGATTAACCCCATTTTTGCTTAAATTTAGGCTATTTTTGGAATAGACCAAACTTGAGCATATTGCCGATCGCTTTGCAACGACCGGACTCGCGCTTGAGAATATTACGCCCGAGAGTTTCCCTCTTCAAAATCAAGGGCCGTTTATACAAAGGCAATTGCACGAGCTTTTGCATGGTCGTGGCTTTGTGATGCTTCGTGGTTTACCAATTGCAAACTGGTCAATTGAGAAAGCTGCGACGATTTACATGAGGATCGGTTGCTATATAAGAAGTTTGCACATCTCCAATGGTAGAGGTCATCTCTTGGGTCATGTGCGTGATCAAGGCGCCAAAGTGGAGGCGGGGGCACGTTTCTACCAAACCAATAAAAAGCTGGGTTACCATACCGACTCTGCGGACATTGTGGACTTATTGGGCCTGCAAAAGGCGAAGCAGGGCGGTTATCTTCATTGCAAGCTCGATGGCAGTCTATAACGAACTCGTCAAGCACCGTCCTGATCTAATCAAAAAGTAATACTGAATCAGTGAATGACCTCTTAGGACGTCACCTTATTTAGCATTAGTCTCCCGCTTCGCTGCTTCGTATAAAGGCATCACCTTGGGAATGAGTGCGGAGAGCTCCTTGATGCGATTTTCATTCGAAGGGTGGGTGGACAAAAACTCAGGAGGATTTTTACCTTCACTTTCTTTGGCCATCTTTTGCCAAAGCGTAATGGCTGCGCGAGGATCGTAGCCCCCGCGTGCCGCAAGCTCTAAGCCAATCGCATCAGCCTCTCGTTCATTCTGGCGAGAGTTTGGTAAAACCAATACATATTGCATGATTTGATTTGCTGTATTGATCGATTGAGCAGAACCTGCACCTGCTGCTGCTAGCGCCACATTACTAAAAACATTTTGTGCCAAAGCTTGAGAGACCTGCTCACGCCCATGCTCACGCACTGCATGAGCAATCTCATGACCCATGATGGCGGCAATTTCATCATCGCTTAAGTTCAGTTTATTAATAATGCCGGTGTAAAAGGTAATGCGACCACCCGGTAGACAGGTGGCATTCACTATCGGCGAGTCAATCAGCTGCAGACCCCAGTTCCAATTGCGGGTATCGTCCCGAAACACCGCCGTCTGCGGAATTAAGCGATTCGCAATGGTCTTGAGGCGCTCATACTCAGGACCGCTGGTAATTAATATTTTTTTCTTCTGCGCCGCCTTTGCCTGTTGCTCAAAACTAATCGCTGACATCCTGTCAATTTGGGCGGAGGAGATCATCATGAACTGCGAACGCTGCACGCCCACCACTCCAGGGCGACTGGTATTGGCACATGCTACCAACAGGCAGCAGGTAACCAGAACACTAACAACCGCTTGAATAAACCTCGGACGATAAATCAGGTGCATAGTGGATAAACGCCTGATGCGCAAAAGCGGATGACGTGAACTAACTGCGCTTGGTATGAATTAATTGGATAGGGTGATCAATCACTGCATCAAAAATTGGCATGATGTGATTACCGGAAAGGGTAAAAATCGAATTTACACCCTGGGCGTTAAAGGCATCCACTAATGAATGCACACCAAGCCGTTCTGCCATGATTACTCCTTAATGAATACTTTATTCTAGTTAAATGCCCTTATTTTTTCTGGGGAGCAGCTGCAGTTGGAGCTGTAAACGATGCGGCCATTGCATCGTATAAAACAATCTTAACCTCGTCGTTTACTGCAATATCCTTGAGTAAGGTTGCGTTTTTGATGCGGTACGTATCAGGCTTGCCTTTAGGGCCCTTGACTGAAATCGTCATCTTCTGACGATCGATGCCAATAACCGTGGCAATAATAGTTGTGGTGTTGGAAATGACTGAGGCAGGCTTACTACCCAGCGGAGCAGAGGTTTGGCTGGTGGTTTGCACTTCGCTGCGAATGCCTTGGTTGTTCACTTTAGCTAACTCAATGACGACCGCCAACTCATGGGTGACAGTGAGGCGATCACCCACCTTAATTTGAGGGAAGTTCTTAATCTCAGGCCCTGCAACAAAATTAGTGACCGTGCCGTCTTTATCTTTTAAGGTCACGGTGCGCGTTTTGCTATCCACCTTGGTGACCACTGCATCAACTAATTGATAGACCTCATCAATACCAGCAGCTGCGATGGGCGCCTTGTTGGGGTCAACCATTGCCGGCTTGGTTTGCGCAAGACTGACAGAAGCGAGGCCAATGCTTAAAGCGAGGATGGCAAGATTTTTTGAGATGAATGACGATGAATTCATGATTTTGAGTAAATGTTTGTTAAATACGAGATGATTATGACCCGATTTCTCTAGCCCACCAATTTCCCTTAAATTGTCCGGCTAACCAATCGATTAATTTACTCACTTTACTGGTAAGGAGCCGCGGTGAGCTATAAACCGCATGAATCTCTTGAGCTGGCATGGCCCAATCCTCTAGCAAAGGTTTAAGGTGATGACTTTGAACCGATGCATACGCCACATACCAAGGGAGTGCGGCAATACCCAGATGTTGTCTAGTGGCTGAGAGCAGAGCAGAAAGATTATTCGTATAGAGAGGGCCTTGCACCTGGATGGATTTATTCGAGCCGTCGCGGCCTGTAAATTGCCAACGATGGTCACCCTGAACTGAGCTGTAAATGAGTGCAGTATGGTCACTTAACTCACTCGGAATGGACGGTATGCCGGCTTGGTTAAGATAATCCGGGGTGGCAACGAGGACCCAGGGGTTCAGACCCAAAAACCGTGCGCCCAAACTGGAATCGGATAGACGCCCCATCCGAATCGCTAAATCAACGCCTTCCTCAACTAAATTGATGTAGCGATCATCCAAATTGAGGCTAACCTGCAATTGCGGATGATCTTGCATGAACTCCAGGACAAGGGGGGTTAAAACTCTGCGACCAAATCCAACCGAACTACTAATATTGAGTTTGCCCTGCACCTCTGATTGCAGTAGGCCCGCTAAGTTTTCGGCGGCCTCCACCTCATGAATAATTGTCTTGCACTTCTCGTAGTAGATCTTGCCAATTTCGGTGGGCGTGACCCCACGAGTACTGCGATGGAGCAGAAGCGATCCCAAGCGCTTTTCGAGGGCGGCGACGTGCTTTGTCGCCGTAGGCTGGGTAATGCCTAAACTGCTCGCCGCTTTGCTAAATGAGCCTGTTTCTACCACCCGAATGAATAAGGAAATTCCTTGAATTCGATCCATAAGTTACTGATTTAAATCGATTTAAGCCTATATATTCCAAAATAGAATAGGTGATATTAAGGTATCACACTTCTCAGAATACCTCAATTTGAGGATGATGCACTTAACTTATTCAAAAGGAGGCAACAATGGCACTCATGAAAGCCGCTATGGCAGCTGTTTTAGTAATGGAAAAAGAGGGCATCACCACTGCGTTTGGTGTTCCTGGCGCCGCGATCAATCCACTATACGCGCAGTTGCGTGATCGTCAATCAATTACCCATATTTTGGCACGCCACGTCGAGGGTGCCTCCCACATGGCTGAAGGCTACACTCGTGCAAAAGCGGGCAATATTGGCGTTTGTATCGGCACCTCTGGCCCGGCGGGAACCGACATGATCACTGGCTTGTATTCAGCAATTGCGGATTCCATTCCAATCCTGTGTATTACTGGTCAAGCGCCACGCGCCCGTCTTTACAAAGAAGATTTCCAGGCCGTTGACATCGAAAGTATTGCCAAGCCAGTGACCAAAATGGCGGTAACCGTGCGAGAACCTGGTTTGGTGCCTCGTGTGTTTCAACAGGCGTTCCATGTGATGCGCTCAGGACGTCCTGGCCCAGTCTTGATTGATTTGCCGATCGATGTACAGTTGGCTGAGATCGAGTTTGATATCGATACCTACGAGCCATTGCCCGTTTACAAACCATTTGCAAACAAGAAGCAAATTGAGAAGGCGATGGAAATGTTGATGGCAGCCGAGAAGCCATTAATTGTGGCGGGTGGGGGAATCATTAATGCTGACGCTGCCGATCTTTTGGTAGAGTTTGCTGAGATTACCGGTATTCCAGTCATTCCCACACTCATGGGCTGGGGCTCGATCCCAGACGACCATCCTTTAATGGCTGGTATGGTTGGCTTACAAACCTCGCATCGTTATGGCAATGCCACGATGTTGGCTAGTGACTTCGTACTGGGTATTGGTAATCGTTGGGCAAACCGCCATACTGGCTCGCTCGAGGTATACACTAAAGGGCGCAAGTTTGTGCACGTGGATATTGAGCCAACCCAGATTGGTCGCGTATTTAATCCCGATTACGGCATTGTGTCGGACGCCAAAGCAGCACTCGCACTCTTTGTTGAAGTGGCGAAAGAGTGGAAGGCAAAAGGCAAACTCAATAACTACTCCGATTGGGTCTCTCGCTGCCAAGAACGTAAACGCCTGATGTTGCGTAAGACGAACTTTGATAATGTGCCGATTAAGCCCCAGCGTGTGTATCAAGAGATGAATGAGGTCTTCAAGCGCGACACAGTTTATGTATCAACGATTGGGCTTTCACAAATCGCAGGCGGCCAGTTCTTACATGTCTATGGTGCGCGCCAATGGATTAACTGCGGTCAAGCCGGTCCCTTAGGTTGGACAGTCCCTGCGGCGCTGGGCGTACTCGCCGCTGATCCAACTCGAACGGTTGTAGGACTCTCTGGCGATTATGACTTCCAGTTCCTCATCGAAGAGTTGGCGGTTGGTGCTCAGTTCAACTTGCCACTCGTAATGGTATTGGTAAATAACAGCTACCTTGGGTTGATTCGTCAAGCACAGCGTGGCTTCGATATGGACTACTGCGTACAGCTCGCTTTTGACAACATTAACGTTCATGATGACAACCTCAAAGGCTATGGCGTTGATCATGGCAAAGTGGTTGAGGGCTTGGGATGCAAAACTTTACGTGTCACTCATCCAAGCAAGATTCAAGAGGCCTTGATTGAAGCACAGAAGATGGCTAAAGAATATCGGGTACCCGTGGTTGTCGAAATCATCTTGGAAAAGGTAACCAATATTGCAATGGGCACCGAGATTAATAATGTCAATGAGTTCGAGGACATTGATTGCCGTCACCCAGCCGGTACTGAAGGCTTGGTAACAGCTGGTCTTTTAGAATAAGTCTTTTTTCAACCCACTCAGAGGAATTGGAATGCCTAAGTTTGCTGCAAATCTAACTATGTTGTTTAATGAAGCGCCCTTTATGGAGCGCTTTGATCGCGCAGCCGCTTGTGGTTTTCAGGCAGTCGAGTTCCTCTTTCCTTACCCCTTTGCTGCAAGTGAGATCAAAGCAGCACTGGATAGAAATCATCTCAAACTGGTTTTGCATAATTTGCCAGCCGGTAATTGGGAGGCGGGTGAGCGAGGGATTGCGTGTTTGCCTGATCGGGTGGATGAGTTTAAGTCTGGGGTTGCCAAGGCAATTGAGTATGCAAAAGCTCTGGGCGTTGGCCAGCTCAATTGTTTAGCAGGTAAAGTGCCTGAGGGAGTCGATCACAAGACCTTGCATGCAACATTTGTAAGTAATTTGCGTTACGCAGCGGCTGAACTGAAAAAGCATCAACTCAAGTTGCTGATTGAACCCATTAATACGTTTGATATCCCTGGTTTCTTTTTGTCAACTACTGCCCAAGGCATCGCAATCTTGGACGAAGTGGGCGCTGATAACGCCTTCTTGCAATACGACATTTACCATGCGCAACGCATGGAAGGGGAGTTGGCTAATTCCATCAAGAAATACTTAAACCGCATTGCACATTTGCAGTTAGCGGATAATCCTGGACGTAATGAGCCTGGGACTGGTGAAATCAACTATGCCTATCTGTTTAAGTTCATTGATCAATTGGGTTATCAAGGTTGGATCGGCTGCGAATATAAGCCAGCCACCACTACCGAAGCCGGCTTGGGTTGGTTGAAGTCGGTTTCCTAAAATCAATTTAGTTCATTATTTTTCTTCAAAGGAATTGCCATGAGTGCAAAGAAATTGGGTTTTGTTGGTTTAGGTATTATGGGTTCTCCGATGGCTGGTCATTTAATTAATGGTGGTCATACGGTTTATTTAGCAACTCGTAGCCAAGTACCCGAGGCGCTTGTTAAGGCAGGAGGCATTGCTTGCAAGACGCCCGCTGAAGTTGCTCAGCACGCTGACATCATCTTCACGATGGTTCCCGACACACCCGATGTTGAAAAAGTTCTGTTTGGTGAAAATGGCATCGCATCTGGAATTAGCAAAGGCAAGATTGTGGTGGATATGAGTTCGATTTCACCGATTGCGACTAAAGAGTTCGCCAAAAAGCTCAATGATCTTGGGTGCGACTATATTGATGCCCCAGTATCTGGCGGTCAAGTTGGCGCACAAAACGCCACGCTCTCGATTATGGTTGGAGGAGACGAAGCGGTATTTAATCAAGTCAAACCGCTCTTTGAATTAATGGGTAAAAACATTAACCTCGTGGGTGGCAATGGCTCAGGACAAACTGCAAAAGTGGCCAATCAAATCATCGTGGCGCTCAACATTGAGGCGGTTGGTGAGGCCCTCTTATTTGCTGCTAAAGCGGGGGCTGATCCTGCCAAAGTGCGTCAAGCATTGATGGGTGGCTTTGCAAGCTCGAAGATTTTGGAGGTGCATGGTGAGCGCATGGTCAATCGCACCTTTAATCCAGGCTTTCGGATTGAGTTGCACCAAAAGGATTTGAACTTGGCCCTTAGCAGCGCTAAAGCACTTGGCGTTTCATTACCCAATACAGCAACTGCCCAAGAATTATTTAATTCGTGCGCAGCTCATGGTGGTAAGGCATGGGATCACTCAGCCATGGTCAAGGCTCTAGAGACTTTAGCTAACTTTGAGATTGGACAAAAAGCAAACTAAGGTGCTATGCCTAATCTGCTGATTGTCTATTTACACGGATTTCGGTCTTCACCGAATTCCTCGAAGGCGCAGTTAACCAGGGATGCGATTGCATCCCTGGTTGAAAAAGGCGAGTCCATTGACTGGTATTGCCCCCAACTGCCCGCATCGCCTGCGGAGGCGATCGCCCTGATCAAGGCGAAAATTGAAGCGGTAAACCCCAAACGTATTAGCTTTATCGGATCATCGCTTGGTGGGTTCTATGCAACCCACTTGGCCGAGCAATTTACTAATGCGCGCGCTGTGTTGCTCAATCCAGCAGTACGAGCCGCTCGAGAGTTAGCACCTTATATTGGGCAACTGACCGCTTATGACAGCGATGAGCCTTTTGACTGGCGTGCAGAGTATGTTGAGCAGTTACGTGCACAGCAGGCAGAAGCGATTACCCATCCAGAGCGCTATTTACTGGTTGCTGCGACAGGCGATGAGTTACTTGATTGGCATGAAATGGTCGACTTTTATCCTAATGCCCATCATGAAATCATTGAGGGAAGTGATCATGGCATCACGGAGTATCCCCTGTACCTGGATCGAGTCGTCAACTTTGCTTGCTATCTTGACTAATTAATCTTTGGAGTTAGATCCAGTTCTGAATTGCTATCTGATGCCTTTAGCGAGCTGGGCGCTTAGTTAGCAAACTATTTGTTTGAATTCTATAAATCAGTTTTTTGCGACATTATTAGGCATAAATAAGAAGCTCATTTTATGAGCCTATAGCTACCCATAATGACCTCACCAAATAAGGAGAGTGTCATGAAAAAATTATTAGAGTTGATCGTTTGGTTGGTGCTTGCAGAGCGTCCGGGGGAATGGTGCCGTAAAGAATGGGTCTGCAAACGGTTCGATTAAAAACCAAGCTTTATCAATCAATTACTCATAAATCCATTAGGGGCTTGAAAAACGTCATCTTTTTATAGGAAACTTAGGCTATATTAAGATTCAGGCGTGCAATGGCGCTACATACCATGGCAGAGAGGAGGAGTGGTGCTCAGCATTTTGAAGTTAGATGCGGGCGGTATCCCTCAGTGCTGGATTGATGCTGAGGACGCAACCCGACATTATGCAGATGACAGCGTTTCATGGACGCTGGGTGAACCTGTCGCCATCATGCGTGGTGGCATCTCTCGTTTAACAGGCCAACAATCGATCATCGAGCTACACTCCATTATTGCCGTCAAAGGCTCTGCAAAAATTAATTTATTTGATGTGGTTCCGGCTATTACGAAGCGCAAGCTCTTCCGTCGCGACCGTGGACTATGTGCCTATTGCGGTTGCCGAATCTCAGAGCATGATGCTGAAGCAGAGCACATTGTTCCCAACAGTAAAGGCGGCAGCTATACCTGGATGAATCTCGTTGTCTCGTGCCGTCCATGCAATCAACGCAAAGGTAACCGCACACCCGAGAAGGCAGGTATGAGTCTCTTATACGCACCTTATACCCCTAGTTTGTACGAAGATATGATTTTGAAGGGCAGAAACATTTTGGCAGACCAAATGGATTTTCTGGCTGCTAATTTGCCTAAGGATAGTCGCATCTTGCAAGACCCGTTTTGGGTCTGATTGATTGCTAACAGCAATCGTTTACTGAGTCGCCAATGAATGGTTTGCGCCTACTCAAACCACGCACGATTGTGCTGCTTGCGATATTGATATCGGTATTCGCTCATCTTTACATATTTATTGGATTTCCGAGTTTTTTATTCTCTAAGGCTGCTCCTCTGGAAGATGTGACCGTCGCCGAGTTGCGTGTAGAGTCCATTAAAAAAGTTCAATTGAGTAAACCAGCTGCGCCTGAACCAAGCGTTCAGGATCAAAGTTCGAATGCAGTTGGTGATGGTGTTGTCATTGAGTCTGGTGGAGGTAATGGACAAGGGCAGGCGGAGCAAGAGGGTCAGCCTTTTCGGGTTCCCGATCCTGGTATTTATTACTACGATGCCTATCTGGATGGCCAATACTTGCAAACCGCCTCAATCGAATGGCAGTTTGATCCTAAACTTGGTTATCGACTGTTTATCAATATTCCCTATGCATTTGTTGGACCATTCATCTTTGAATCCCGAGGAAAAGTTGATGCTTATGGATTGGCGCCTGACTTTTATGTAGAGCACCTTGGAAGTCGGCCGGCACGATTTACTCGATTCGATCGCGATGATAAAGGGGGAGGGAAGTTATTCTTCTCCCAAAAACCTGATCAATTAAAAGATATTCCGCCAGGGACTCAAGATCGCTTTAGCCTCATGATGCAGTTGGCCTCCTTACTTGCGGGAAATGACCAGATTGATGAAAAAGGCACTGTGCGTGAAATACCGATTGTCAATCTTGATACGGTTGAGACTTGGCGGTTTCAAAGTCAAGGCGAGGAATTATCGGATGCAGTATCGACTTTGGGGCCTACGGTGCTTAGGCATTACAAACGGTTGCCCATGAAAGAGATAGACCACAAGCGCAGGAATGACATTTGGTTGGCTAAGGATTTTGGCTGGATACCGGGTAGGGTGCGTCTTGAAAATGAGAAGGGTCGAACCTTTGAATTATTTCTAAAGCAAGTCGACCCAATTGCGGACTTACCAAAATAACAGCTTATTTGATCGTTTTCTTACGAATAATTTGTCCAATCATATTAAAGAGGACTGCTCCTGACATCGAGGCAGCAAAAATACCGCTAAAGGCAACAACGATTGGTAAGATCTTCCAGTTTTCGGGCAAAGGAAAGGTTCCGTATCCAACCGTGGTGTACATCTCACCAGCAAAGTAAAAGGCGTTGGTATCGATCTCAAATACCTTCAGTGCAATCAATGCGTAGGACCAGACCACAATATCGACCAAATGGGTCATAAAAACCAAGCCAACGGCAATCATATAAAACGGGATCGACAGCCAAAAGATATTTCGGTTATCTGCCCAGTCAATGAGTACTTGGTATATCTTGCCAATTAATAGAATGAGTAGCGCATGGGCGACCAACATGGCAATTGCTGTCAGAAGGACAACAGTTAGCTCTTCTGGGAAACTTTCTCCAACTTTTTGGGCGAGGGAAAAGAAGTTGGGGAGATCGACCATCACCATTGACAGCTATTTATCTTATTTGACATAATAATGATTATACGCAGATACAGCATTTAACCTTTTGACGGGGATTCAGCAATTACAGGCTTTGGACCCCCTTCATATTTGGTCTTATAGAGCTTTTCCCAGCGCGAACGCAGGCCTCTTGCTATCTCTTCTTGATTAAATAAGTCAGCCACATCAATCGCGCTAAAGCCCTGGTGGTTGCGAATTTGCAGATCGGCGCCGCGATCAAGTAAAAGTCTTACCAACTGAATATTGCCAGAGCGAACGGCCATCATGAGCGGCGTGGTATCACTATCCGACAAGGCATTCACTTGAGCACCCTTATCCAAGAGAAACTCGGCAACCTGTAAGTGACCATTGGTGCAAGCGTAATGCAGTGGTGTCCAACCCGATTTATTGATGGTAGCCGCCCGCTTATCAACTAAGGTCTTGACCTCCGGTAGCAGTCCGTAGAGCGATGCCATCATCAAGACGTTTTCACCCGAGAGATTTGGTTGGTCTACGTCTAAGTTTTTTAGGGTTAGGAGGTAATCCAGGGTTGTGCGCGAGTTCTCTCGTACCGCGTAGACCGAGATGGGATTCCCACCCCGAACCAGTAAATTAGGGCTTACGCCATCCTGTAGAAGCCTCTTCACTTGTGCAAGGTCGTCAAATTGCACAGCACGAGCCATTCGATCTGCCTGCTCTTGGGATTGGGCGATCGCAAAGCCTGAAAAAAAACTTAAGAAGGTAAAAGCAATAAAACTGCGACGTAGCATCATGAATCACTTCTATTTAATTGAAAACATTGAAAAAAATTATTTGTGGTCTGCTTGGCAATCTCCTCAAGTGGCTCACCACGCAATTGTGCAATATAGCTAGCCACATGCGCTACCCAGGCTGGCTCATTGGTTTGGCCACGGTGTGGCACGGGAGCCAAATACGGTGAATCGGTCTCAATGAGTAGTCGATCTAATGGTAGTGCCTTACAGGTTGCCTGTAGATCCTTGGCATTCTTAAACGTCACGATCCCAGAAAAGGAGATATAAAACCCAAGCTCAATCGCTGCCTTAGCCACTTCATAGGACTCCGTGAAGCAATGCATCACCCCACCAATTGCATCGGCACCCTCTTCCCGCATGATACGAAGGGTATCTTCAGACGCCGAACGCGTATGAATAATCAGGGGCTTTTTGGCTAGTAAAGCAGCTCGAATATGGGTCCGAAAGCGTTCGCGTTGCCACTCCATCGAGTCATAGGATCGATCCCCCATTCGGTAGTAGTCGAGCCCTGTTTCTCCAATCGCAATGACTTTGTCATCCTTTGCTTCCTCGACTAAAAACTCAAGCGTTGGCTCCGGGGTATCCTCGTAATCAGGATGAACGCCAACCGAGGCAAATAAATTTGGGTAGGTGTGGGCCAGTTGCTTCACCTTGGGGAAATCCGGAATATCCACGGAGATACAAAGCGCATGACTCACATTGGCGCGCATCATGTTCCCCAAAACCTCGGGAAGACGATCTTGATACTCTGGGAAATCGAGATGGCAGTGTGAGTCAATCAACATAACCGCTGATTTTAGTCCCCAAAGAGCTGTTGATATTGCAAGAGCATGGATTCCATTTGCACCCTTGTGGACAATGGGTGATTCTCGTGACGTCGAGCGAGAGTAAGGGTCGACCACAATCGCTGAGCTTTTGCCAACTGCAGTTGGGATGCCAGTTGCCCGATACGTTGGGCATGCCGGCGGTAATAGCGCACCTCCCCCAGCTGGCGTGACAATTGCAAATCAAATAGCCAGCGTTGCATGCACATTAGCAGTGCCGAATATGGGGCTTTTTGAACCTTCTCTGCACACTCTAGGTAGGCAATCTGGGATCCCTTACTTAAGGCCTCTAACAGTACTCTCGTGGCATTGATGGCAAGACCAATGCCATCCTTATCATCGCCGAGATGCCTAGCTAAAATCTGATCCCTTGCGCTTAGCGCTGCACCCGCATGCTCATCGAGCGTGGCTTCTAATTCCTCGGTTCGGACGTTATCCGTTAGTAATAATTTCAGTTCAGATTGCAACCAATCAAGCGCCAGATCCCGACTTGGTTTTGGCAAGGCAATGAGTTGGCAACGTGAGCGTATGGTTGGTAGCACCCGATCCAGACGATCGCTCACCAGAATAAAGATCGTATCGGGATTTGGCTCCTCCAGCGATTTCAGCAAGGTGTTTGAAGCATCTTCGCGCAAACTTTCCAGTGGATATATTAAAACGATTCGTTTGCCACCTCGGTGCGAACCAATATTGATACCCCCTAGTGCCGCTCTGACCTCATGAATTTTGATAAAGGCGCTCTCTTTTTTTCCATCGCCATCGTCTTGAGTGTCGGAAGCCACGGGGTCGATTTTTGGGCTTCCTTCCAGTTCAGCCTGAACCAAGCGCCCTTGTAGACTTTGTGGCAGTAAGGCAATGAAGTCTGGATGATTTCCAGTATCAAACCAGCGGCACGCCTCGCAGGAATTGCACGGCTTGTGCCCTGTTGAAAACAAATCAGCCTCGCACAGCAGTGCCTTAGAGAGCCAGCGGGCCAGATCAAATTTACCGATTCCCGGCTGGCCATGAAACAAAATGGCTTGGGGGATTGTCTCTAAATTGAATGCCTTGCCAATGGCATCGAACCATGGCAATAACTTGACTGATTCATGATGGGTATTTTCTATGGCCACGGG
>JBEDHB010000008.1:0-17252 GCA_041174325.1 Pseudomonadota bacterium | reverse complement strand
GATATGGGGGTTGTAGTGCACTTTGCGTGTGAGCATCGTGCCGCGCCATAAACCTTCACCGTGGAAAATATCGTATCCCACTCGCCGTCTTGCACCGCATAAACCAGTTAATAGGGCAGTAAAGCGTGAGAAAAGTTCTAAATCAATGACGGTATCAATGCGATGTACGCGGGCTTTCACCAAAAACCCTAAGGTATCAAGTGCTAATTTCCAAAGACTCGATGAGTCAATTGTAAAAATATGCTTGGGGTTCACAGTGTTGAGTAAGCCCAGGCTTGCCGCATTACTTTTAAAGATCAAGAAATAAATTTCTGCACCATTTGCCTGAGCCTTGCGCATTGCAGGGTCAACCAAAATCGCACTACCCATCTCAGAGAGCTCAATAAATAGGAGCCGCTTGGGTGAACCTGGTTTTCTGAATGGTTTTGCAATCAAATCCAATAAAGCCACTATTGGACTGGCGAGTGCGCAAAGCGGGATGCCTACCCAATGATCAATGGTTCGCATTGCATTAACGCTGATTGCCATTCTATTTTCCTAACAGTCGAAGACTGTATTTTATGCTGAGCGCGGCTTACTTCCGTTTGAGTAGTTGATAGGCGCCCGGAAGGACGCATAACAGGGTGATGGCCCCATAACTAATTGATCCTAAAATGGTCAATGATGGGCTGACGCCCCACAGGGCCAACACCGATGCCAAGGTGGCTTCTCGCAAACCCCAGCCAGAAATACTAATGGGTAGCATCAACAGCAAGCTCAAGGCTGGCAATCCAATCATGAGGGCTTCGGTGGGAACATCGGCCCCATAGGCTTTTAGGCAAAATCCAAGCGCCAGAATATTAAAACAATGAATACCGACAGCAAAAATGGCTTGCCCAATATTAGTTGGCCAAGCAAACGCAAACCGAATTCCGGGGAGCGCATGGTCTAGGGCAAAGCGCGCTAAGAGCGTCCGGATCATTGCCATCAGCGGTTGATAACTTAATGCAAATGCCAATACAACACCGCCACCCATCATGAGTGCCAAGACCCAATACCCCAACTCGGTTCCCCACGAGGCAAGGGTGGCCCCACCCAATACCAAACCAATCCCACCCAAGATGTTATTTCCCATGAGACCGACCACGCGGTCCAAGAGGGTCATTGCAAATCCCAGCCGTAATTTAGGGTTCTGCTTTGCTAGGTCTTCAGCATGAGATAGCTCTTTAGTAAGTTCATGCTGTTGACCGAGTTGGCCGCTACGGGTGAGATGCGTTCCGGCAATCGCTCGATAGCTATCACCGCCTAAGGTGCTGGGTAAGCCTTGATTAATTAAGCCGCCCGAGAAATACAGTCCAATGTATCCCAGTAGGCTCCCCTGAAAGCCTGCTCGTCGCATGAATAAACCCCAGCGCAGGCCACCGCATACGAAGGCGGCAGTAATACACAGCGCACCAGCGATCAGCCATTGCGCTTGCAGTTGTAGCTCGGATTCAAACAGGGTTTTCCAGTCAATCCCGCTCGTTGCTTTCCATAACAAAGCAATCGACAGAATGATCCGAATGGTGGGCCAACTCTTCTTTAGTACTGTTTTCCATGAAGCACTCATGGGCGTAAGGATAATGCCTCTCGTTGTGGGTTCGCCTTTCCGCCCCAACCCTGGCAATAACTGAGCTCAAATTGGCTAAGAGCATCACCCATGTGCCCAATGCTAAGCCGATCCAAGGGGCGGCAGGTCCGAAATTGACCTTCACCAACCGGAGGCTTAAAGGCCATTTGCGACCAATTGAGCAAAATGACATTAGACCCCTCGGGTAGCGACCCAAACCATAGGTCAAATTGATCGAATCGATCGTCCAATACAAAAACAGAGGTGGGTCTGGCATACCAGGCAACCCGGCTGGCCAAGGTCCAGTTTTGGACCGCAATGCCACTTGCCTTCAGTTCTTTAACTAATAGATTGGCAAGAGTTGATGCTGAACGCCAGCCATATAAATCGGCTAGAGGGTTTGATTTCATTTGATTCGCAATCGGATAGCCAGCAGTCATTACGAGTGTTAGTCCTACTACAACCAGCGTCCCTTGTATGGCCAAAAATAAACTGATCAACCAACGCTTGCCTTGCTCCCACCAAAGTGCGAGACCAACACCCGCCAAGGGGGCTAAGCAAAACCATGCTGGTGTGGTCCAGTGCGGTAAACCGCCACCTCCGGATAAAGCGGCAAACACTGCAAAGGGGAGTGCAAAGAAAATAAATAACACGAGTAACCTCTTGGAAGACTGGGCTAATGACCAGCGCAGCACACTCCATGAGCCCAGCAAGGGCAGAAATCCAAAGACGCCGATCTGAATTCCAATAAAAGCAGCCACTCGGCGCCATTGCCAGGTACCGCCGGCACCATGATCGATTTGATATCGAAATGAGATCCAGTCATGGGTGGCATTCCACATAAATACGGGGCTAATTAAGAGGAGTGCAATCAGGATTGCAATATAAAAGCCTGGTTCTTTAAGGGCGCTCCACCGTGGGATGGTCAAGCAGGCGATGCTGAATGCTAGCGCGTATAAAACGGCCGTGTATTTACTAAGCCCAGCTAAACCAAATAACACGCCTAACAAAATCCATTGGGTAAAACGATAGTAACCATCTTGCACAATCCACCGCAGAGCCATCCACACAATACCGAGGGCGAGAGGCGTTAATAGGGAGTCCGGTACCAATCCCACGGCAAGGACATGCGGTAGGGGCGCAAAAACAATGACAGCAACTGCAAATAATCCCGCACGGGAGGATGACTGAGGCTCGGATTGCGGATGGTAGAGATTCCATATTTGCTCGGCAATTTGATAGACCAGCGCGCAGGAAATAATCCACAGCACAATCGGAATGAGTCGCAAAATACCATCGGGCGCATTGATGGCTACCAATGGCCACTGTATCCAGCCCACAAGCGGTGGGTGATCAAAATAACTCCATGCAAGACGATCTGCATATAAGGCGTAATGCGCCTCATCAACCGATAACTCGGTAGTAAAGCCTAATGCCAAGTGGATAATCGTGCCGAACGCAATCAGAATAAATGCCCAAGCATAGGGTGTTTGCTTGGTAAACAGCGTCGACATGGAGCGTTAGACTTTATTGGCTAAGTACAGTTGGTACAGTGCGTGATAACCGTCGCGTGCCATCCCGTCATCGAGCATCAGTTGGTAGAGACGCTTGGCTTGCTCTAAGCCCGGCAAACGAAGCCCCATCTGCTCGGCAGATTCAATCGCAAGACCAATGTCTTTCACAAAGTGCTCAGCCATAAATCCCGGGGCAAAGTCACCCTTGATCATGCGTGGCCCTTGCACATTGAGTTGGGTGCCGCCCGCCGCACCACTGCCAATGACTTTGAGTACCGCTGAAGCATCAAGCCCTGCTGCTTGGGCATAGCGAATGCCCTCACAGACCCCCAGGATGGTGGAGGCAATCACAATTTGATTGCAGAGTTTGGCATGTTGACCAGATCCTGCAGGCCCCAGCAAAGCAATGTTGTTGCCCATGCATTGGAAGATGGGTAAAACACGTTCGTATGCGCTTGGATCACCACCAACCATGATCGAAAGACGCGCGTCCCGTGCGCCAATATCGCCTCCGGATACTGGTGCATCAAGAACGAGGACTTGGTGCTCGCGTGCCAGTTGTGCAATGCGCACAGCCAATGCTGGACTTGAGGTTGTCATATCGATGGCAATGCAGTTTGGCTTTGCACCTGCCAAAATACCGTTAGCCCCTAAATAAACCTCTTCAACGTCTTTGGGATACCCAATAATGGTGATGACCACATCGCACTGAGCCGCTAACTCTTTTGGGGAAGCGTGCCAAATCGCGCCTTGCTCCAGTAGTGCCGATGCTTTCTCTGGAGAGCGATTAAAAAGATGCAATGGATAGCCCGCCTTTAATAGGTGCGAAGCCATGCTCTTGCCCATAATGCCAGTACCAATAAAACCAATGGCTGGCAAGGATGTCATTGAAGAGTTCATGCGCGTATTTTAAAGGGGCTAGACTTTTGCGGGTTTACGCTGAACCCCGAGCCAGATCAGGGCAAGGGCGATGATTGTGAGCGGAACAATCGATCCTAGATTAAGAAGAGTCCAGCCTTGCGTCGTAATTAGAACGCCGGAGCTCAATGCTGATAAAGCCGTGGCTAGGAATACAAAGAAATTAATTGCACCCTGAGCCTTATCACGCTCCGACGCGCGATACGACTCTAAGGCCAGGGTTGTGCTGCTCGTAAATAAAAAGTTCCAGCCTACCCCCAACAAAAATAGCGCGGTCAAAAAATGAAAAAAGGTAATTCCGGAAAGTGCGATTACAACGCAGGCAATATTGAGTGCTACTCCCATCCGCAATACCCACATCACACCAATACGCTTAATTAGAGCGCCTGTAAAAAATCCGGGAGCAAACATACCGATGACGTGCCACTCAAGAACCCACGCCGTTTTATCAAAACTAAATTGACAGGCCTCCATCGCTAAGGGCGTAGCGGCCATCAGTAAATTCATCACGCCGTAAGCAAGCGCTGCGGTTAGCGTGCAAACAATAAATAAAGGCTGCCGCATGATTTCAGAAAGAGGGCGACCAGGCTCTTGATTCGGATCAATTCGCTTTTCTGGAAACTGAATTTGACTAATCACTCCAAATGCAATCACAGCAACACCTGCTAAGGTGATGTAGGCGCCTGCAAAAGGTTGCATGAACCAATCACGCGTCCAGCTTGCCATGTTCGGTCCTAAAACAGCACCTAAGATGCCCCCAGCCAGCACCCACGAGATGGCTTTCTCCTTGGCCGTTTTATCCGCAAGTTCAGCGGCAGCAAACCGATAGAGTTGGGCATTGGCGTTATAAAACCCGGCAATTACCGTACCAAGATTTAGCAGCCAAAATTGTTTCTCGAGCGTCGCAAAGGCACACAGCAGTGATGAAAATAGGGCTACAAGTAAGGCGATTTGAAATGAGCGCTTACGACCTAAGCGTTGTTGAACTTTAGCCACAAGGGTTGTTGCCATGGCGCTACCCACCACATAGGCCATGACCGGAAGGGTTGCTAACCATGGCTCAGGCGCCAGAGCAAAACCCACTAAGCCGTTGATAGCAATAAAGGTAACGTTATTAGTAAGATAAAGACCCTGCGCTAGAGTCAGAAACCAGAGATTTTTATTCATTCTGCACGGTCATAAAAGCTCTACGATAATGCATTGCATGATGCGTAGGCATACTCGTCTAGTCCCTCTGTACCTTCTCCTTGGCTATCTGCTACAAGGTTGCGCTGGGTTTGGTACTGACTCTAGTCAGTCCGGCGCAGATAAGTTGGACCCCGTAGTGGCTCGTGAAGATATCAAGAGGTTTTCAGCACAACCTGCTAATGAGCCCTTACAGGGTTGGAGTTTTTATCGGTTGGCGCCCTATAAGAAGAACACCGCCTATCGCCTTGAAAATTACCAAGGTCGAACGGTTCTCAGTGCGAACGCAAAAAAATCAGCTTCAGGGTTAGCGGTAAAACTCAAACCTCGGCCATCGCAACATCTTTGGCTGGAGTGGGAATGGAAAGCTACCGGCACTTTAGATAGGGCAAATAATTTAGATCGGTATGCTGATGATGCACCGCTACGAATCCTAGTTGCGTTTGATGGAGATCGATCAAAATTAAGCTTGAAAGACAAAATGGTCGGTGAGCTTGCACAGATCATGAGTGGACAAGAGATGCCATACGCCACATTAATGTATATCTGGTCACCCAATGGTCAGCTCAATCAAATCAAACCAAATTCACATACGAATCAAATCAAGATGATTGTCGTCGATGCTGGTAAAGAGAATTTAGGTCAGTGGCGCAAGCACAGTAGAGACCTAACCGCTGACTATGAGGCGGCTTATGGCTATGTGCCAGGGAATATTGTTGGTATTGCACTTTTGACCGATACGGACAATACTAATTCAGAGACCAAAGCGTATTACGGGGATATTGAGCTGAAATATAAGAACTACAAACCCAATTAATTGCTAGGTCGGGAAAATTCTGGCAGTTCCCGTTATGATCGAATGTCCATATTATCTTTTATCCATCACTACATATGACTTAAGGAGACAAAATTGTCGGTTAGCACGGAACAGGTTCAACAAGCCCTTAAAGGGGTGAAAGATCCGAATACTCAAATTGATTTTGTAAGCTCAAAATCAATTCGTAATCTCAAGGTCAACGATGGAGATGTTTCTCTTGATATTGTTTTGGGTTACCCAGCCAAAAGCCAAATTGATCTGATTCGTCAATTGACAGTCAGTACCATTCGCGAGCTTCCTGGCGTAAAGAATGTGAGTGTGGCCATTACCACCGATATCGTTGCGCACGCAGTACAGCGAGGCGTGAAGTTACTTCCCGGAGTGAAGAATATTATTGCGGTTGCCAGTGGTAAGGGTGGCGTCGGAAAATCAACCACCGCAGTTAATCTAGCCTTGGCATTAGCTGCAGAGGGTGCTCAGGTCGGAATCTTGGATGCCGACATCTACGGCCCGAGTCAGCCGATGATGCTGGGTATCACTGGGCGCCCTGAGTCGCTTGCTGAGAACACGATTGAGCCGATGGAAGGACATGGCTTGCAGGCGAGTTCAATTGGATTTCTGATTGAGCCCGACAACCCCATGGTTTGGAGAGGTCCTATGGTGACCTCGGCATTAGAGCAGCTCTTACGTCAAACGCGCTGGCGTGACCTTGATTATCTAATTGTGGATATGCCACCTGGCACCGGCGATATTCAGTTAACGCTCTCACAAAAGGTTCCGGTTACCGGATCAGTGATTGTCACTACACCTCAAGATATCGCACTGCTGGATGCTCGTAAGGGCCTTAAGATGTTTGAAAAAGTTGGTATACCCATCATTGGCATTATTGAGAACATGAGCACGTATGTGTGTCCCAAGTGCAACCACGAGGAACATATTTTTGGTGAGGGCGGCGGTAAGAAAATGTGCCAGGACTATGGCGTTGACTTCCTTGGCGCCCTGCCACTGAATCTTTCGATTCGCGAGCAGGCCGACTCCGGAAGACCAACGGTGGTCGCTGATCCAGATGGTGCGATTAGTTCAATCTACAAAGGGATTGCACGTCAAGTCGCCATTCGAATTGCAAACCTTAGCAAAGATATGACCAGTAAGTTCCCTAATATTGTGGTGCAAAAGACCTAGGGGGATTGCATCATGCGTTTTGCCATCGTTCTTCGAAAGCAAAAGATTGATAATCCATGGCAAAACTACCGCTGGCGACCGATTGAGGTACTACCTGACATCGGTCAGTTTGGTAAGGTTCTGGAGCAAGCAGGCACTGAGCAAAACCGTAAGGTGATTGGCCGATTTTTGGAGCGTGACTCGGAAGGGGAGTCTTGGCTATTCGCAGGTTTTGACTTTCAATTCTTTCGGGATGAGTCCGAAGGTTACTTTCTAAATTCAAGCTCACCCGATCCCTGTTGGTTTGTGATGTGGCGACTAGAGACTGACTATGCTAACTACATTGAACCTAGCTCACTCCCAATGGTCAATGATGAAGATGGAGCGGGACTTGCCATCCCTCATCGTTTGATGTTGAGCTATAACGAAGCGGCTCGTCTAGTAGACGGCGGGGAGCAGGTTGATACTACCCCTCTTCAAGAGGATATGAAAATGTATTTAGCCCAATTCGTTGCTGAGCATTACAAACCAGAACCAAAGAAGCGTGCGAAGCCAGCCTCGTTTAAAGGCGCCAATCGCCCGGCGGAGCCTTAATGACTGAACATCGCTTTTTATCTCGTTGGGCTCGAAAAAAAGCAGGGCTTGCTGAAGAGGCGACTCCAGCGCAATCGACCGCCCCCGTTGCAAACGTATCCGAACCCTTATCTGAAGAAGTAAATAAAGAAATTTCCCCTCCAGATGAGCTGCAACAAGCCCCACCTCCAACGATTGAGGATGTTGAAAAAATGGATGTGAAATCACCCGATTTCTCGGCGTTCATGCGTCCCGATGTTGATCCCGCGGTGCAGCAGGCCGCTCTTAAGAAAATGTTCAGCGATCCGCACTTTAATGTAATGGATGGTTTGGATATTTACATTGACGATTACACAAAATCCGATCCAATTCCACTGGATATGCTCAAACGCATGCAACAATCTGAGCTATTAGGCCTATTTAAATCCGCAGAGGAGCTTTATCCCGAGAGCAATCAAGGTAGCTTGGATCAAGCAGCTGTCGATCAGACATCGGCGAAGGAGCTTGCGCAAATTGAGGAATCATCGCAACCTGCCCCCATAGTTAATCAGGATGGTACCCAGCCAATGGATATAGAATCAGAGGCATTCAATCAAAAAGCGGTTGATACGAGACCTAGTGGAGAGAAACAAGCAAAACGTGATTCTGATCAATCAGAGTCTTAATCGTTAAGCTTCAGAATGAAATGAGTAAAAAATTAGTCTGCGATTGCAATCGCAGCATGCCTCTTGACCCAAAGGAAATGGGTTTGCCCATTCATACGGCTCTATGCCGTCAGGAGGTTGGGCAGTTTTTAAATGCCTTAAATGAGTCCGAGCCCATTGTGGTCGCTTGCACGCAAGAGCGTGCCTTGTTCTCTGAGCTTGCGAGTCAGGCAGAAAAACCACTGATTGCACCCCTTAAGTTTGTCAACATTCGGGAGATGGCGGGTTGGTCCAAAGATGCGAATGAGTCCCACCCGAAGATCAAGGCCTTACTTTCTGTAACCGATTTGCCAGAGCCTGATGCAGTGCCGATTGTTGACTATCACAGCGATGGACGCGTCCTCATCATTGGGCCTGGAGATCAGGCAATATATTGGGCACAGCGGCTTGGCCAATCGCTGGAAGTGAGTGTCTTATCAACAGAACCCAGTCCATTACCTACTGAGCGTAGCTACCCAGTATTTACCGGAAACATCACAAGCCTTGAAGGCTATCTAGGTCGTTTTATTGCCAAATGGGAGCTCGCGAATCCGATTGATCCAGAGATGTGCACCCGGTGCGGTGCTTGCGTTAGTGCGTGTCCTGAAAGCGCGATCGATTTATCGTTTCAAATTGATTTAGACAAATGCAAATCCCACCGCGCCTGTGTCAACGCATGTGCTGGTATCGGCGCGATTAACTTTGAGCGTGTTGAACGATCACGAGAGGGTGAGTTTGATCTAATCCTCGATTTGCAAGCCACTCCTAGTATCCAAATCAGTCAAAAACCTCAGGGATACTTTTCTCCCGGCCCAGATCGCTTCGAACAATCCTTGGCAGCCAGCGAATTGCTTGGAATGGTAGGCGAGTTTGAGAAGCCAAAGTACTTTGTCTATACCGAAAAAATTTGTGCGCATGGACGTAATGGCCAAGTAGGCTGCTCCGCATGCATTGATGTGTGTTCAACTGAAGCAATTCAGTCCGTGTTTAAGGATGGGCAGGGCAAAGTAGAGGTCAACCCAAACCTCTGTATGGGATGCGGCGCTTGTGCCACTGTTTGTCCATCAGGGGCGATGCGCTATAACTTTCCAAGCGTTGCGTATCAGGGACGGCAGATCAAAGCACTGGCACAAACCTACTTGAACGGTATTGGTAGCTCGAAGCCTGGTCAGAATGCGCCAACATTATTGATTCATAGTCAGCAGGCTGGTACCACGCTTCTGGAGAACCTAGGCCGTGCTGCGCGCATAAAACCGAAAGAAATTGTTGGGCTGCCGGCGTTTGTGATTCCATTGGCCGTTGAGCATATTGCCTCAACCGGGATTGATTTGTGGTTTGGAGCGATGTCCTATGGTTTTGGTGAGGTTATCTTGCTACTGAGCGGCGATGAGGATCCTGGATACCGAAGTGCGCTTTCTGAACAGGCTGACTTAGCCAACTCCATTTCGCAAGCATTGGGCTATGGTCAACGTGTTCGCTGCATCATGGCCTCCTCAAGTTCGGATGTCAATACAGTCAATCAGCTCATGACTGAGTTACTCACTCGTAAATCCCAAAAATTGATGGTACCGCCAGCAAGCTTCGCTTTGGCGATGCAAAAGCGCGAGACCCTTGAAATGAGTTTGGAGCATTTATTGCAATTTGCTCCACAGGCACTCCCTGCCGAGGGCGTGCCATTGCCAGCCCACTCACCCTTGGGGGCAATCGTGGTGAATAAAGATGCGTGCACGCTTTGCATGTCCTGTGTGGGGGCATGCCCTGAGGGTGCTTTGTTGGATAACCCCGATGAGCCGCAACTTTCATTTATTGAAAAACAGTGCGTCCAATGCGGGCTTTGTGTGCAAACTTGTCCCGAGCACGCAATCACTTTAAGCCCTCGCTTGAGTTCGATTGAACAACGGAAGCAAAAGGTGTTGCTCAATAAGACCGAACCATTTCATTGCATCAGCTGTGGCAAGGCATTTGGAACTCTTAAGATGGTCGAGTTAATGCTCGGTCGAATTGGAACCCACCAAGCCTTCTCTGGTGACGCTTTAAACCGCCTGAAAATGTGCAGCGATTGCCGTGTCGTGGATATGATGAAAAAAGAGCTTTAATGAAAACTCATGAGTGAAGCAAATAATCCCCAGACACCTGAGCTCAGCCAAGAGGGTCTCGCTGAAGATTTAGCACGCGCTGATTTGTATGGCTTACTCGCCAGTTTATTTTTTCAGCCACCGGATCAAATATTGCTCGATCAAATTAGCGCCTCGGGAAACTCAGATGCTTCAGACAATCAGGCGCCATTAGCCAATGTTTGGACAAATTTGGTCGAAGCAGCGAAGCACAGCAAGGCATCCGATTGGAAAGCGGAGTACGACAGTAGTTTTTTAGGTGTGGGTAAACCCAATGTTTTTTTGTACGGCTCCTATTATCTCGCTGGGCATTTGCATGAAAAGCCGCTTCTGGAGATTAGACGCTCACTCCTGCAATTTGGGCTGGAGGCCTCTGATTCGGTCGCCGAAACCGAGGACCATATCGCAGCCTTATTGGAGGTTATGCGCTACCTGATCGCAGGGGAGGATGTGGAGGTGGCAAATTTAACCAATCAGCGAATATTCTTCAACGATCATATTCGGCCTTGGTATGACGATTTGTGTGACGCCATCGATGCTGATCCGGAGACCCATTTATACAAAGCAGTTTCCGCTATAACTCGTGAGTTTTTGGCGATTGAAAGTCAAAGTTTTGATATGGTTTAGTCAACTTAAATTGACACCATAGTTATGGTTTTTAAGGGTAAATCCTAGTCCATAAAACATGCAAAAACTTACATAAATAATTTGGTTCTTCTAAACTCAAATTGTTGGAATGCACTAACTATATTCATGTAAAGGAATATTTATGGACAGCAAAAAAGTTGCAGAAGTTCAAGAGAAACCCAAACCATCCCGTCGTAAATTTTTTATTGGCGCGGGAGTCACGGTTGGTGCAGCAGCTGTTGCTTCTCAAACTCCACTTGGTCAGGCGATTGTTCAGGATGTTGCTGAAGCAGTCACTAGTAAGCCTGATGGTTATCACCTCACTGCTCATATCAAGAAGTACTATCAAACAACGCTCGTTTAATCGGGCGTTTTTTATTGAACGAAACAATTTATTGCACATCGCAGGAGTCTCACCATGAGCCTAACTCGCAAATCACCCTCAACATCTAGCCGGGTTCCATCCCAACTGATCGGTAGCCTATCCCGTGGACTGCGCTCAGCAGTACCGACCATGGACCGCCGTACGTTCTTAAAACGTTCCGGTATTGGCGTTGGTGCTGGAATTGCCGCCACTCAATTGAATATGCTTCAAAAAGCGAATGCGGCCGAGACCAAGGCGATGCTTGATGGCAAAGGCAAGATTGAAGTGAAGCGCACGGTCTGCACGCATTGCTCTGTTGGATGCTCGTTTGATGCAACCGTTGAAAATGGGGTTTGGGTTCGTCAAGACCCCGTGTTTGAATCGCCCATCAATATGGGTGGTGCATGCGCAAAGGGCGCTGCATTACGTGAGCATGGTCATGGTGACTATCGCTTACGGACTCCCATGAAGTTAGTGGATGGCAAATATCAGAAAATTTCTTGGGATCAGGCGCTTGATGAAATTACAGCAAAGATGAAGGATCTGCGTTCAAAGTACACGCCAGACTCCATCTTCTTCATTGGCTCGTCCAAATACAACAACGAACAAGCTTATCTCCTTCGCAAGTTTGTGTCGTTCTACGGTACCAACAATACCGACCACCAAGCGCGTATTTGCCACTCAACTACTGTTGCAGGTGTAGCGAATACCTGGGGCTATGGCGCGATGACCAATAGCTATAACGATATGATGAACTCGAAGGCGGCCTTATATATTGGCTCGAATGCTGCCGAAGCACACCCCGTTTCCATGTTGCATATGCTCCATGCGAAAGAGAATGGTTGCAAAGTAATCGTAGTGGATCCACGCTACACCCGGACCGCTGCAAAATCAGATCAGTATGTGCGGATTCGTTCAGGTACTGATATCCCATTCCTCTTTGGTGTTCTATATCACATCTTCCAAAACGGTTGGGAAGATAAGAAATACATCAACGACCGCGTCTTTGGCATGGACGATATTCGTAAAGAGGTGATGGAGAAGTGGACTCCAGCAAATGTCGAAGCGGCTTGCGGAGTTCCGGAAGCACAAGTGAAGAAGGTTGCCGAAACCATGGCTAAGAATCGTCCAGGAACGATTGTTTGGTGTATGGGGCAAACTCAGCACACGATTGGTAATGCCATGGTTCGTGCCTCCTGCATCTTGCAGTTAGCGCTGGGTAATATCGGCGTATCTGGCGGTGGTGCAAATATCTTCCGTGGCCACGATAACGTTCAAGGTGCAACCGACGTTGGTCCAAATCCAGATTCCTTACCTGGCTACTATGGCCTCGCTGCTGGATCCTGGAAACATTACGCTGCTGTGTGGGGTGTTGATTATGAGTGGATTAAGGGTCGCTATGCCCCTGACATGATGGAGAAGTCGGGCACCACCGTTTCTCGTTGGATTGACGCGGTTCTTGAAAAAGATGACATGGTTGATCAGGCCACGGCAGTGAAGGGCGTGTTCTTCTGGGGCCATGCGCCAAACTCCCAAACCCGTGGCTTGGATATGAAGCGCGCCATGGATAAATTAGACCTTCTGGTGGTGGTGGATCCCTATCCAAGTGCAACGGCAGCAATGGCAGCAATGCCTCCTGCTCCCGGCGGTACAGTGAATAAAAACCGCGCAGTTTATTTGCTACCAACCACCACTCAGTTTGAGTGCGCAGGTTCGGCAACTGCCTCCAATCGTTCAGTGCAGTGGCGCGAGAAGGTCATTGATCCACTTTTTGAATCCGTGCCCGATCACGTTCTGATGCAGGCCTTTGCTGACCGCTTAGGTTTTGGTAAAGAGCTCTCGAAGAACTTCAAGATGCTCGATTCCAAATTTGCAGGTAAGAACTGGAAAGAGCCCGAGATTGAATCCATCTTGCGCGAGATTAATCAAGCGGTTTGGACGATTGGTTACACCGGTCAGACCCCAGAGCGTTTGAAAGCTCATATGCGCATGATGAGCGTGTTTGATCCAAAAACACTCCGCTCACGCGGCGGTAAAGATCCGGTTACTGGTTATGACACAGCAGGCGATTATTTTGGACTGCCATGGCCTTGCTTTGGAAATGCCGCTCTCAAGCATCCTGGTTCGCCTAATCTCTATGACACGAGTAAGCACGTAATGGATGGTGGCGGTAATTTCCGGGCTAACTTTGGTGTGGAAAGAGATGGCAAATCACTCTTGGCTGCCGATGGCTCGTTCTCTAAAGGGGCTGATATTAAGACTGGCTATCCTGAAGTCGACCATGTTTTCTTGAAGAAGTTAGGTTGGTGGAATGAATTAACTGAGGATGAGAAAAAAGCCGCTGAAGGTAAGAATTGGAAGACAGACCTCTCAGGCGGAATCATCCGTGTCACCATGAAAAACCATGGCTGCCACCCATTTGGAAATGCCAAAGCGCGTGCAGTGGTGTGGAACTTCCCTGATGCCATTCCGATTCACCGTGAAGCACTCTATAGCACCCGTCCGGATATGGTCGCCAAGTACCCAACCCACGACGATGTGAAGAATTTCTGGCGCTTACCGACTTTATTTAAGACGGTTCAAGATAAAGCAATTGAAGATAAGCTCTATGAAAAGTTCCCAATCATTCTTACCTCCGGTCGTTTGGTGGAGTATGAAGGCGGCGGTGTAGAGACACGTTCTAATCCATGGCTTGCTGAGTTACAGCAAGAAAACTTCGTGGAAATTAACCCAAGTGCAGCTGCAAGGCGTGGTATCAAGAACTGGGATTTTGTCTGGGTTAAATCACCAACCGGGGCCAAGATCAAAGTTCGCGCACTGGTGACCGAGCGGGTAGGCCCTGATACCGCCTTCGTGCCATTCCATTTCTCGGGATGGTGGGAAGGAAAAGATCTGCTCGATTTTTATCCAAAAGGAGCGCATCCCATCGTTCGAGGCGAGGCTGTGAATACAGGCACTACCTATGGGTATGACCGCGTAACGATGATGCAAGAAACCAAGACCACGATCTGTCAGATCGAAAAGGCTGCTTAACTAACACCGCAAAGTCAGGAGATCAACTATGGCAAGAATGAAATTTATCTGCGACGCAGAACGGTGTATTGAATGCAACGGTTGCGTCACAGCGTGTAAGAACGAGAACGAAGTTCCTTGGGGTGTCAATCGCCGTCGCGTAGTGACAATTAATGATGGCGTGGTTGGTGCTGAAAAATCCATTTCAGTCGCTTGCATGCATTGTGCAGATGCACCATGTATGGCCGTATGCCCAGTTGACTGCTTCTATCGCACCGATGAGGGTGTGGTTCTGCATAATAAGGACACTTGCATTGGCTGCGGTTATTGTTCGTATGCCTGCCCATTTGGTGCGCCTCAGTTCCCAAGCTCTGGCGTGTTTGGTCTGCGGGGCAAAATGGATAAGTGCACCTTCTGCAGTGGTGGTCCTGAGAAAAACGGTAGCGTGGCAGAGTTCGAGAAGTATGGGCGTAACCGTTTGGCCGAAGGTAAATTACCGCTTTGCGCTGAGCTCTGCTCAACCAAAGCGCTCATCGGTGGTGATGGCGATGTGATCGCCGATGTGTTCCGCACTCGAGTCGTCAAGCGCATGGCCGCTGGTAAGAATGCTGGAGCGGATGTGTTTGGTTGGGCAACTGCTTACGGCAAACCCAATGCTCCCGCGCCTGCTGCTAAACCTGCTGCCGGAGGTAAATCATGAAACTCGCCATAACGAGCGCCTTAGTTGCAGCCGCCTTATTGGCTGGTTGTAACGAGGCGAATGTTGGTACCTCGGCGTCTAAACGACCGGATATCGCTCCCTATATGGGCGCAGATAATGGGTTCATGGCTAAGGGCTGGAAGCCAGGTGATCAAGCGAGCTGGAATGCCGAGATTACGAAACGGAATCAGTTTCAGTCTGAGTACAGCAGAATCAAATAAAAATTAGAATAATTTGGAGATGATCCGATGAATGCATCATTTGGCTCTGTAATACGTTCTATCCTGCTCGCAGTTGGTCTTGCTATCAGCTCTCTAAGTATTGCTCAACAAGGAACCGCCCAGTCGCCGACTCCTCAGAAGGTTGAGTCAGTCAATATTCTGGATGTTGGACGGTCATCGAATGCAACTACTCAAGCTGCCATTGAGGCGGGTAAAAATCAACCAGGAAACAATGCGCCAATCTGGAGAATGGTGAATAGCGACGAGGTGCATTACACCTCCCTACCAGGGGCTGAAAATGGTGTATTAATCCAAAAGACCGGGCAAGAGTGGCGCTTAATTCGTAATGGAGTGATTACTGTTTACGGGGCTTGGTTGCTGACAATCGCTTTTTGCGGAATTGTTGCCATGTACGTCTTTAAGGGCACGATTAAATTGCATGAGCCGATGTCTGGACGCAAAATTCAGCGCTTCACTTTGCTAGAGCGCATTACTCATTGGACCATGGCGTTTACCTTTGTGGCACTTGCCTTTACCGGCATCATGATCTTATGGGGTAAATATTTCTTATTACCATTAACAGGGCCAGCATTCTTCGGAACCTTCTTATTGGTTTGCAAAAATGTACATAACTTTGTGGGCCCCGCATTCACTGTCAGTATCGTAGTGTTCTTTATTCTCTTTGTCCGCAGAAACCTTCCTGAGAAGGGCGATATGGCCTGGGCGCTTGGATTTGGTGGTTTGATCTCAGGCAAACATATCCCTGCTGGATTTTTTAACTTCGGTGAGAAGTTCTGGTTTTGGGTTGGTATGGTGATTTTGGGTTCCGCAGTATCCGCCTCTGGATGGGTGCTCGATATGATCGTCCCATTTATTCAGATTGAATACTGGCGTGGCACCATGCAGATTGCCAACATCATCCATGGTGTGGGAGCGATTTTGATGACTGCCCTTGCGCTCGGGCATATCTACATCGGTACGATTGGTATGCAAGGCTCAATCGATGCCATGAAAACAGGGTATTGCGATGAGACTTGGGCTAAAGAGCACCATGAGCTTTGGTATAAAAAATTAGGAAAGGGGTAATTCACATGAAACGTTTGCTTGTTGGTTCTGTCTGTTTAATTGGATCAACCGTCGCTCTAGCTGCATTACCACCCCCAACCCCACAGCAAGCCGAGGCAGCAGCTCTGGCTAAAGCAAAAACTGCTTATGCAGGAACCGTTGCCAGCTATCAGCTTTGCCAATCCATAAATGCCATTGCGATGAAATATAAAACAGCAGGTACGCCCAATCCTGCCCCTTGTGTTGCGCCACCCCCATTTGTACCTCCTGCAACAGCCTCAGTCGCACCAGCGCCCGCACCTGCTAAAAAATAGCTCAATATTTCTTAATAGGAATCCCCAAGGCGACCCTTGGGGATTTTTTATTTGACAGCGGGATTGAGGGTGTATCGTCCAGTGATCTGTGCGCTAGCCAAAATATGACGCTGTAAGGCTGCTAATGCAGTTTTGCCATCAAAGGTGGAACCCAAACCAAGCGATGGCGTATCGAGGGCATAGACCGTAAAAATATAGTGATGCCAAATGCTGTCATTCCATGGCGGGCAAGGGCCATCGTAACCAAAATAATTGCCCTTCATTTCAGCGTCACCTGAGAACCACGCGGTGTAATCATTAATCCCATGCAAAGCCCCATGGTGTGTTCCAGGACCAGGTTTGCCGCGAGGTACGACTTCAGTTGAGTAGTGGCCCGCTGGGATTTCAGTGACCGTC
>JBEDHB010000007.1:0-17298 GCA_041174325.1 Pseudomonadota bacterium | reverse complement strand
TCCCGCAATGGATTCTGAGTCTGCTCGAGCGGTGTTGGGTATGTTGCGTCAACGATAACTGTATTGCATTGACTGATTGGGAATGAACCATGATTGAATCGAACATCAAAGCCAAACTTTCTTTCTCCGACGGTACGCCCGATATCGAGCTGCCAATATATCAGGGTACCCAAGGTCCCGATGTGATTGATATTCGTAAGCTCTATGGTCAAACCGGAAAGTTCACCTATGATCCCGGCTTTTTGTCCACTGCCTCATGTAGCTCGAAAATCACTTTCATTGATGGCGATAAGGGTGAACTGCTCTATCGTGGTTACCCCATTGAAGAACTGGCCACCAAATGCGACTTCCTGGAAGTTTGCCAACTCTTAATTAAGGGTGATCTTCCAAACGAGAAGCAAAACCGTGAGTTCCAAGACATGGTGATGCATCACACCATGGTGCATGAGCAAATGCAGTTCTTCTTACGGGGATTCCGGCGTGACGCACATCCCATGGCCGTGCTAACGGGCTTGGTTGGTGCAATGGCTGCTTTCTACCATGATGAGATTGATTATGGTGATGCCAAGGCGCGGGGGGTTGCGCAAATTCGTTTGATTGCCAAGATGCCGACTTTAGTGGCGATGTCGTATAAGTATTCCATTGGCCAACCGTTTATGTATCCCGACAATAGTCTTTCGTATACCGCAAACTTCATGCGCATGATGTTTGCTACTCCTTGCGAGCCTTATAAGGTAAATCCGATCCTGGTTCGAGCGCTGGACCGCATCTTTATCTTACATGCCGATCACGAGCAAAATGCGTCGACCTCGACCGTGCGCTTAGCAGGCTCTTCAGGCACCAACCCATTTGCCGCAATCTCCGCAGGAATTGCATGCCTTTGGGGCCCATCCCATGGCGGAGCCAATGAGGCATGCCTTGAGATGTTGACCTCCATTCAAGCAAATGGTGGCGTTGAAAAGATTGGTGAATTTATCACCCAGGTCAAAGATAAGAACTCCAATGTTCGTCTGATGGGTTTTGGTCACCGCGTATATAAGAACTTTGATCCCCGCGCTAAGTTAATGCGCGAGACCTGTTATGAGGTTCTCAAAGAGCTTGGCCTTGAGAATGACCCGCTCTTTAAGCTCGCGATGACCCTCGAGAAAATTGCTCTTGAGGACGATTACTTTGTGGGTCGTAAGCTCTATCCGAATGTGGATTTCTACTCAGGCATTGTTCAGCGGGCGCTTGGTATTCCGACCGAGATGTTCACCTGCATCTTTGCGCTAGCCCGAACCGTTGGTTGGATTGCCCAGTGGGAAGAGATGATTACTGATCCTGAATACAAGATTGGTCGCCCACGTCAGTTATTTACTGGCGCAACCGCTCGAGCCGTTCCTCCCATTTCTGAGCGAAAATAAGCGCTATATTGCTTCTTTTGCTTTAAAGGGAATTCATGCGTACGCTTTATGACAAGTTGTGGGATGAGCACGTCGTTCATTCAGAAGAAGACGGCACAGCAACCATCTACATTGATCGCCAGTTACTTCATGAGGTTACGAGCCCTCAAGCCTTTGAAGGCTTGAGTCTCGCCGCGCGCCCAGTCTGGCGCATCTCGGCTAATCTTGCGGTCTCTGACCACAACGTTCCCACAACGGATCGTTCCGAAGGCATTTCCGACCCGGTATCCAAGTTGCAAGTGGATACCTTAGATCAAAATTGCGATCGCTTCGGTATTACCCAATACAAGATGAACGACCAGCGTCAGGGCATCGTGCACGTGATCGGCCCCGAGCAGGGCGCCACCTTACCCGGGATGACCGTGGTGTGCGGGGATTCTCATACGAGCACGCATGGTGCGTTTGGAGCGTTGGCCTTTGGTATTGGTACATCCGAAGTGGAGCATGTGCTCGCAACCCAAACCTTGCTCATGAAAAAGAGTAAGAACATGTTGGTGCGGGTTGAAGGCCGCCTACAGCCGGGTAGCACCGCAAAAGACATCATCTTGGCCGTGATTGGCAAAATCGGCACCGCCGGCGGCACTGGCTACACGATTGAGTTTGCGGGTGAAGCCATTCGTCAGTTGTCAATGGAAGGGCGTATGACCATTTGCAATATGGCGATTGAGGCCGGTGCCCGCGCTGGCCTAGTCGCAGTTGATGAAACCACCATTGAATACATCCAAGGTCGACCCTATGCACCCAAGGGTGAGGCTTTGCGCCAAGCTTTGCAGTATTGGCGAACTTTGTATTCAGACCCCGGCGCTCATTTCGATCGCATCGTCGAGTTACGAGCTGAAGAGATTGCCCCTCAAGTGAGCTGGGGTACTTCCCCCGAAATGGTTCTACCCATTGGTAGTCGCGTGCCCGATCCAGAGCGCGAGCGTGATCCCGTGAAGCGTCAGGCAATGGAGCGCGCCTTGCAATACATGGGGCTTGAACCCAATTTGCCGCTTGATACGATCTATGTCGATAAAGTCTTCATTGGCTCATGCACCAATAGCCGCATTGAAGACTTACGAGCTGCCGCCAAAGTGGTGGAGCGTTTGGGTAAGAAGGTCGCGGTCAACGTCAAACAGGCCTTAGTAGTGCCTGGGTCTGGTTTGGTCAAAGCCCAAGCGGAGCGCGAAGGATTGGATCGTGTCTTTAAAACCGCTGGCTTTGAGTGGCGCGAGCCTGGTTGCTCCATGTGTTTGGCCATGAATGCGGATCGTCTCGAGCCCGAAGAGCGCTGTGCCTCAACCTCTAATCGTAATTTTGAGGGTCGTCAAGGAGCAGGTGGTCGGACCCATTTAGTGAGTCCAGCGATGGCTGCCGCCGCGGCGATTGAGGGGCATTTTGTGGATGTGCGCAAAATCGCCTAATCTTTCCTAGAATATGAATATGAACACTTCGCTCCGCTCTGGATTCATTCTTTTATCTGCGATCACGCTTGCAGCGTGCGCTAATACCTGGACAGGCGTTGGTAAAGATTTGCAGGAGATGGGTAAGAAAATGGATCCCCAAGCTAAACCTGTGGAGACCGCGCCTAATCCAGCGAGTACCCCAAGCACAAATACCAATAACAAAGACGTTACAGTCACACCGGTCAAATAATCATGGATGCATTTACGGTTTACCAGGGGCTAGTTGCCCCATTGGATCGCGAGAACGTCGATACCGACGCGATTATTCCCAAGCAGTTCCTAAAATCGATCAAGAAAACCGGTTTTGGTCAGAATCTATTCGATGAGTGGCGCTATTTGGATCAGGGTGAGCCTGGCCAAGACTGTTCGAAGCGTCCCCTAAACCCTGATTTTGTCCTCAATCAACCACGTTATCAGGGCGCAGGCATCTTGCTAGCCCGCAAGAACTTTGGCTGTGGTAGCTCGCGTGAGCATGCACCCTGGGCCTTATCGCAATATGGCTTTCGGGCCATTATTGCCCCAAGTTTTGCAGATATCTTCTTCAATAATTGCTTTAAGAACGGTCTCCTACCCGTCGTTTTATCCGAGCAAGAGGTCGATCATTTGTTTAATGAGACCAAGGCATTCTCTGGGTATCAGCTCACCATTGATCTTGAACGTCAAGAAGTGATTGCCCCGGATGGGCGTCGCTACACCTTTGAGGTTACGCCATTTCGGAAGTACTGTTTGCTCAACGGTCTAGACGATATTGGCTTGACCCTACGGCATGCCGATAAAATAAAAGCTTTTGAGGCAGAACGCTTATTGCGTATGCCATGGCTTGCGACCCAACTCCCGTAATCAGGCGCAACCCTGGCGTTCAATCAGCTAGCGCCATTACATAAAGGTTCATGATGAAGATTGCTGTTCTCCCGGGCGATGGCATTGGCCCGGAAATCGTTGCTCAAGCGGTAAAAGTTCTACAAGCGCTCAATTTGCCCCTCGAGATGGAAACTGCTCCGGTTGGTGGGGCCGCCTACGATGTGGCGGGTCATCCATTGCCCCCAGCCACCCTGGATTTGGCGAAAGCAGCCGACGCCATCTTATTTGGAGCGGTTGGTGACTGGAAATACGACACTCTAGCGCGTGAGTTAAGACCCGAGCAGGCTATCTTGGGTCTGCGCAAGCACTTGGGCCTCTTTGCAAACTTCCGTCCAGCGATTTGCTACAAAGAGCTAACCGCCGCCTCGAGCCTAAAACCTGAAATTGTGGGTGGCTTAGATATCTTGATCGTGCGCGAGCTCAACGGCGATATCTATTTTGGCTCCCCCAAAGGTATTCGGAATGCTCCTGATGGTCTCTTTACAGGAGCACGTGAGGGCTTTGACACCATGCGCTACAGCGAACCTGAAATTGAGCGCATTGCGCACGTGGCATTTGCAGCCGCCCGCAAGCGCAATCGCAAGGTATGCAGTGTGGATAAATCCAATGTGTTGGAGACCTCGCAGCTATGGCGAGAGGTGATGACCCGCATTGCGAAGGATTACAGCGATGTGGAGTTAAGCCACATGTATGTGGATAACGCTGCCATGCAATTAGTGCGCGCCCCAAAATCCTTTGATGTAATCGTGACCGGTAATTTGTTTGGGGATATTTTGTCGGATGAGGCCGCCATGCTCACGGGCTCCATTGGCATGCTGCCCTCAGCCTCGCTCGATAAGAACAATAAAGGCTTGTATGAGCCCAGCCATGGCTCAGCCCCTGACATTGCTGGCAAAAATATTGCAAATCCCTTGGCGACCATCTTGTCGGCAGCCATGATGCTGCGGTTCTCGCTTAATTTGGCAAATGAAGCCGAGCGGATTGAGAACGCTGTGCAAACGGTTCTGGCGCAAGGTTATCGCACGGCCGATATTGATACGGCAGGAATGAAACGCGTATCCACCTCCGAGATGGGTGATGCGGTGGTTGCAGCTCTTCGTTAATTAAATCATCAAAAGAACTTAAATATGGCATATACCCCTTTAGTAAATCCTGTAGTTGGTTTGGTTGGCTGGCGCGGCATGGTTGGCAGTGTGCTGATGCAACGCATGCAAGATGAGAACGACTTCACTTACATTGAGCCCATCTTCTTTAGTACGAGCAATGCCGGTGGTGAGGTGCCATTGATCAATGGTCAGCGGGTTAGCAAAACAGAGACCCGTTTGCAAGACGCCAATGATGTGAAGGCCTTAGCCCGCTGCGATGTAATTTTGACCTGTCAGGGCGGTGATTACACCAAAGCCATTTACCCCCAACTGCGTGCAGCAGGATGGCAGGGCCATTGGATTGATGCGGCGAGTGCACTGCGCATGGAAAACGACGCGGTGATTGTGTTGGATCCCATTAATCGTCCGGTGATTAATCAGGCCTTGGACGCCGGTGGCAAAAATTGGATCGGTGGCAATTGCACTGTGAGCTTAATGATGCTTGCCATGGGCGGTCTCCTGAAAAGCGGCATGGTCGAGTGGATCAGCGCGATGACCTACCAAGCAGCCTCTGGAGCTGGGGCCGCTAATATGCGGGAGTTACTCGAGCAAATGGGCACTTTGCATCACAGCGTGGCGAATGAACTGGCAAACCCGGCTTCATGGATCTTAGACATTGATCGTAAGGTAGCGCAGACGATTCGTTCGGCAGAGTTCCCCAAAACGAACTTTCGGAATACCGCTTTGGCAGGGAGCTTGATTCCTTGGATTGATGTGCCGGTTGAGCACGGTCAAACCAAAGAAGAGTGGAAGGCAGGAGCCGAGTGCAATAAGATTATGGACAATCCACCATTTCGGTCACCAGGCAGCATTCCCATTGATGGCATTTGTGTGCGCATTGGCGCGATGCGTTGCCACTCGCAAGGCTTAACGGTGAAATTAAAGAAGGATATTCCGCTCGCAGAGATTGAGAGCATGTTAGCCGCAGACAACCAGTGGGTGAAGGTGGTTCCCAATGAACGTGAGATCACCGAGCGTGAGCTATCCCCGGCCGCAGTGAGCGGCACCATGACAATTCCGATTGGACGTTTGCATAAATTGGCGATGGGTCCTGAGTATCTCGGTGCGTTCACGGTCGGCGATCAGTTGTTATGGGGTGCTGCTGAACCTCTGCGTCGCATGCTACGCATTTTGCTGAATACCTAAGACTTCTAAGATGCCTTGGCGTTGCGTCCTGCAAACCCTCTTCAACTGGCTGGTGCTGGCCATCGTGATCTTTTTCATGTGGCCTACTGCACAGGCGGTAACGCTTGGATCACCCATTATTTTGTCCAAGCCCAAGGAGGCCTTGCGGGCTGAGATTCCGGTGCGAACGGGTATTGAGGATCAGCCTTACTTGGAGTCACTCACGATTGATGCAGTGACTAAAGCTGACTATGAGCGCTTGGGTATCTCCACTCGGATTTTGGATTACAAGCCATCGATCACGCTCAAGCGTAACCAGCCCGATCAATTTCTGATCATGGTGCAGACCGAGAACCCCATTGAAACCGGTAAGGATCCCTTTGTTGACATCATCTTAGGGCTTAAATGGACGAATGGGGGCGTTGCCAAGACCTATAGCTTGATGGTCGGCGATGTGAGTCAGGTAACGGTACGACCAGGTCAAAGTTTGAGCGAGATCGCTTCGCAAATTAGGCCGCAATTGGGTAGCGCCGATTTGGATGAAGCACTGCTTGCTTTATACAAAGCCAATCCTGATGCATTTATTGGGGGCAGCATTCATCGCCTGAAAGCGGGTGCGCAACTCAACAAGCCCGATGCCACCTTGTTGGGTTCTATTACTTCCGCACAAGCTAAAGAATTTGCACAAGAATCAAATCGTGCATGGCTTGAGCAGCATGGTGAACCAGGCCAGGGTGCAGCCCCAAGTCGAGTAGTTAGCCAACCCTCAAACACGACATCCGGTGTTGGTGAGGATCGCTTGCGCATTGGCCCTGGCGCAGGTAGTGAGGCAGATACGCGGCGCTATGTCGAGGAGATGGTTGCCCAAGAAAAAGCCTTGGCGCAAAGTAAAGCGCGTGTGGCAGAGCTTGAGAAAAATATTGCCGACTTACAAAAACTCTTAGAGGCACGCAAAGAAGGCACAAGCCTTAACGATTCTGCTGCACCGAAATCAAGCATCGATCAATGGGGTCCAGCAGTTGTGAGTGTCGGATTGATTGGTATCACGGGCTTACTACTCTGGTCGCTGGCGCGCTACACGCGCCGTGCCGAATCGCAAAATAGTGAGTCATTAGTCAATACTGTAGAGCCCAAACCGACCGCGAGCCCCACATCGATTCCACCCCGAGCGGCTGCCATTCTATCGAGTCTTGACCTAAATCTGAGCACACCTTCACAGCACGATGCCGATGCCTTGCGGGTGAAGCTAAATTTGGTGAAGGCCTACATCACGATTGAGGATTTTGTAGTGGCCCGCAAAGCCTTGGAGGAAATTCTGCTGGTCAGTAGTCAAGTGGATCCGCAGATCACCATCGCTGCTCGGAGCCTCATGGCGCAGATCAATCAACGAAACGATCGCTAAATGACCCGTATTACCTTAGGCGTTCAGTACGATGGCCGCGCCTATTGTGGATGGCAGGTTCAACCCAATCAGCCCACTGTTCAAGCAGTCCTTGAATCCGCCATTCGTCAATTTATTGGTGATGGACAACCGGTACGGGTGACTGCGGCAGGGCGCACTGATACCGGTGTGCATGCACTCGGGCAGGTGGTGCATTTTGATGCTCAGGTGGAGCGTGAAGATTGGTCTTGGGTACGGGGGATTAATACCTTCTTGCCACCCGATGCGGTGGTGAACTGGGCTAAGCCCGTGACGCGTGATTTCGATGCTCGCTTTAGTGCGCAAGAGCGTACCTACATTTATGCCTTAATGGCTGGACCAACGCGCTCACCCATCTTGCATCAGCGCTACGGCTATCAAATGCTGCCAGCAGGCCAGTGGTTTGATATCAAACAAATGCAAACCGCCGCACAGTACTTGGTGGGTGAACATGATTTCTCATCATTTCGGGCATCGGAATGTCAGAGTAAGACCCCTGTGAAGCATCTCTACGAATGCACCATCATTGATCTGCAGCCCTTTGTGTATTTCAAGGTCAGGGCCAACGCCTTTTTACATCACATGGTGCGTAATATTGTTGGGAGTCTTTTGCATATTGGCCAAGGACGTCAAGCAAGTGATTGGATGCAAACCGTCCTCGCCGGCAGAAATCGGGACTTAGCAGCACCGACCTTTGCCCCCGACGGGCTTTATCTGGTGCGCGTGGTCTATCCAGAAGAATTTGCAATCCCGCCACCGCATCTGGACAATGCCGGTTTTCCAAAAGAGCTTATGCTCCAATCTTAATCATGGGCTTACTGACATACACCCCCAAGCAAACGCGGATTAAGATCTGTGGCTTGCGCACACCTGCAGATATTGAAGCCGCAGTGGCGGCCCAAGTCGATGCGGTGGGCTTTGTCTTTTACCCCCAAAGCCCTAGAGCCATTAGCGCAGAGGATGCCGGTATCCTGATAACCCAGTTACCTACTTCGATCGATGCGGTGGGGCTAGTGGTCAATCCCACCCCTCGTCAGATGGAGGAGATTCGGGCGAATGCGGCCATTACTCTGTGGCAATTTCATGGGGATGAGTCACCAGAGCAATGCCAGCGTCTTGCAGGGGGCTTACCCTGGATCAAAGCCGCCCGAATTGGCCAGTCCTTCAATTTCCCAGAATTTTCCATACAATATGGGGATGCCACCGGTTTTTTGCTTGATGCACTAGTCGATGGCTATGGCGGTAGTGGTACCGCCTTTAACTGGAGCCTTATACCGAATACATGGGCAAACGTAAACGCGCATCGGGTCGTTTTGAGTGGTGGGTTGAACTCGCACAACGTTGGCGAAGCGATCGCTCGTCTGCACCCTTGCGCGGTTGATATCTCGAGCGGAGTCGAGATTCGTAAAGGGGTGAAAGACCCGGCATTAATCAAGCAGTTTGCGGATGCGGTGCGTAGCGCCGATCAAACTAAACCAACCAGTTATTCCTAACGCGCAGGCGTTAAACCAAGTCGAGGTTCCTATGTACGATAAACCAGATGAACGTGGCCACTTTGGTCCCTATGGCGGCATCTTTGTCTCTGAAACATTAATGTATGCATTAAATGAGCTCAAAGAAGCCTATGCAAAATACCAATATGACCCAGAATTCATTGAAGAATTTCATTACGAGCTCAAGCACTTTGTGGGCCGACCATCCCCGGTCTATCACGCCAAACGCTTAAGTGAGCAATTGGGTGGGGCGCAGATTTATCTCAAGCGTGAAGATCTGAACCATACTGGCGCTCACAAGATTAATAATGTCATCGGCCAAGCCATGTTAGCTAAGCGCATGGGTAAGCCCCGCATCATTGCCGAAACCGGTGCGGGTCAACATGGTGTTGCAACCGCCACCATCTGTGCCCGCTTTGGTCTGGACTGTACGGTCTATCAAGGCTCGGTGGATGTTGCGCGGCAAGCCCAAAACGTCTATCGCATGAAGTTACTCGGCGCCAAAGTGGTACCGGTCGAGTCCGGAAGTAAAACCCTCAAAGATGCACTCAATGAAGCAATGCGCGATTGGGTCACTAATGTTGAGAACACTTTCTACATCATTGGTACCGTCGCAGGACCGCATCCTTATCCCATGATGGTGCGCAATTTTCAGAGTGTGATTGGGGAAGAGTGCAAAGTCCAAATGCCGGAGATGATTGGGCGACAACCTGACTATGTATTGGCCTGTGTGGGAGGCGGGTCGAATGCGATGGGTATTTTCTACCCCTATATTGATGTGCCTAATGTGCGTCTCGTAGGCGTTGAAGCTGCGGGACGTGGCATGAAGACCGGCGATCACTCCGCTGCGCTGTGCGCTGGTAAACCAGGCGTGCTCCACGGTAATCGCACCTATCTTTTGCAAGATGAGAATGGTCAGATTGCCGAGACCCATTCGGTATCGGCTGGAATGGACTACCCTGGCGTGGGACCAGAGCATGCGTGGTTAAAAGACTCTGGTCGGGCAGAGTATGTGGCGATCTCGGATGAGGATGCATTAAAAGCTTTTCATGATTGCTGCCGTATTGAGGGCATTATTCCGGCGCTTGAGTCTTCGCATGCAGTGGCCTATGCCTGCAAATTAGCACCGACCTTAAGTAAAGATAAAGTCATTTTGATTAATCTTTCGGGTCGCGGAGATAAGGATATGCATACGGTTGCTCAGGCAACGGGTTCGGAAGGTTAGGTTCATGTCGAAGATTGCTGAGGTATTTGCAGGCCTGAAGGCTAAGAATAAAAAGGGCCTGATCCCATTTGTGACCGCTGGCGACCCTCACCCAGATTTAACCGTGGATGTGATGCATGCTTTGGTGAAGGGTGGGGCCGACATTATTGAACTGGGCGTCCCATTCTCAGACCCAATGGCGGACGGTCCCGTGATTCAGCGTTCGTCTGAGCGCGCACTTATGCAAGGTGTGACTCTCAAGCAATGCTTGGCCAATGTGCAGACATTTCGAGAACAGAATCAAACCACCCCTGTTGTGTTGATGGGGTACGCCAATCCAGTCGAGCAGATGGGTCACGCGGCATTTGCAAAAGCCGCTAAAGCAGCTGGCGTCGACGGTGTGTTGATTGTGGATTACCCACCCGAGGAATGCGAAGAGTTCGCCAAGCAAATGCGCAGTGAAGGCATTGATCCAATCTTCTTGTTGGCGCCTACCTCAAGTCAAGCACGTATCCATCATGCCGCACAAATTGCCGCAGGTTATATCTATTACGTATCACTGCGTGGGGTGACTGGGGCAAGCAACTTAAATACGCAAGACGTTGCGAGTGTATTGCCCTTGATTCGGCAAGAGACTTCGATTCCTGTTGCGGTTGGGTTTGGAATTCGGGATGCGGCGAGTGCGAAAGCAGTTTCTAAAACAGCCGATGCGGTTGTGATTGGAAGTCGGATTGTGCAATTGCTTGAAGAGGCAAAAAAGGGTGAGGAGTTACAGGTGCTTGAGGGCTTTATCCACGAAATCCGACAGGCTTTAGACCACGATTGAAGGTCGGTACAATACCGCTATGAGCTGGATTGACAAAATACTTCCGCCCCAGATCCAACAAAGTGATCCGGCTGGTCGGAAGACCGTTCCCGAAGGTTTGTGGGTGAAATGCGGGGACTGCGATGCAGTTCTCTATAGCAGCGATATTGAAGCCAATCTCTCAGTTTGCCCCAAATGCTCGCACCATATGCGCATCAATGCGCGCAAACGCCTTGATCATCTATTGGACCCCAAGCCACGGGTTGAAATTGGTGAATCGGTGTATCCCGTTGATGCGCTCAAGTTTAAAGACAGTAAAAAATACCCAGATCGTTTAAAGCAAGCCAGTGACGCATCGGGCGAATCCGAAGCCTTAGTGGTCATTGCCGGCAAGATTGAATCCATTCCTGCAGTGGTAGCGTGCTTTGAGTTTGAGTACATGGGCGGCTCGATGGGTTCGGTCGTGGGTGAGCGCTTTGTGCGCGGGGTTCAAGAAGCCATCCAGAAAAAATGTGCCTTCATCTGCATTACAGCGACCGGCGGCGCACGCATGCAAGAGAGTTTGTTATCACTCTTACAAATGGCCAAAACGAACTCAATGCTAACTAAGCTATCGCAAGCGGGCTTACCCTTCATTAGCGTATTGACCGATCCCACCATGGGTGGTATCTCAGCCAGTTTTGCATTCATGGGCGATGTGGTGATGGCTGAACCAAAGGCATTGATTGGCTTTGCTGGTCCACGCGTGATTGAGCAAACCGTGCGCGAGAAATTACCAGAGGGATTTCAGCGTTCGGAGTTTTTGATGCAAAAGGGTGGCATTGACATGATTGTTGATCGTCGTCAGATGCGTACGGAGCTTGCAAAATTACTGGCCTTATTGCAAAACATCCCGGCTGAGAAGTTGCCTAAGCAATTGCTGCAAACCAATAGTTCGAGCTAAGTCGTGCTTGAACCTCAGCATAACCAACCAATCTTATTTGCAAACCTAGACGAGTGGTTGCTCCACTTAGAGACCGCTCATCCGGTGGGGATTGATATGGGCCTCGCTCGGATTACGCGGGTAAAGGAGTCTCTTGGACTGAAATTTCCATGCCCGGTGATTACGGTCGGCGGAACCAACGGTAAAGGCTCCACCTGTGCGTTTCTAGAGAGCATTTTGCTGGCCGCCGGATATAAGGTGGCGTGTCATACATCTCCCCATCTCTTGCGATTTAATGAGCGCGCCAGAATTAATGGGGCCGATGTCAGCGATGCGCAATTGCTAAAGGCATTTGAGCGAGTGGAGCGCGCGCGCTGTCGATTAAGCGATCCGCCAACCCTCACGTATTTTGAGTTCACCACCTTGGCGATTATGGATCTCTTTGCCAATGCTTCGGTCGACGCCGTGATCTTAGAGGTTGGGATGGGCGGCCGTTTAGATGCAGTCAATATTGTGGATGCGGATTGCGCGATTGTGACCAGTATTGATCTAGATCACATGGCTTATTTAGGCAATACCCGCGAGGCGATTGCTTTTGAGAAAGCTGGCATCTTTCGACCTAAGGCGATTGCGATCTGCGGTGATCCCATGCCACCAACCTCGTTAATCAATCATGCTAACGAGATCGGAGCTGATCTGTGGCTGATGGGCAAGGATTATTCATTTACAGGTGATCAACAGCAATGGGGCTGGTTAGGACGAGGTAAGCGCCTTAGTGGTCTGGGTTATCCTGCATTACGAGGTGCTAACAGCTACTCAATGCCTCCGCGGTGATCGCTGCCTTGACGGCTTTACATGATCGTTTACCTGTCAGTGCTCAGGATATTCGCAATGGTTTGGCCTTGGTGGAATTGCCCGGACGCTTTCAGGTTTTGCCTGGCAGACCCACGGTGATATTGGATGTTGCCCATAATCCGCACGCGGCCGCCACATTAGCCCAAAGCATTGAGGCTATGGCGTACCATCCTTACACCTATGCGGTACTCGGGGCGATGGGCGATAAAGATATTAATGGCGTTCTAAAGCCGCTGCTTGATAGCGTTGATTATTGGTATTGCACGGATTTACCAATATCACGGGCAGCATCGGCACAAGAACTCGTAAAGTGCTTGCATGCACTCAATAAAGTTGCGCATGCATTCTCAAACCCTGGAGCTGCCTACCAAGCAGCATTGGATAAAGCAGGTGAGGGTGATAGAATTCTAGTATTCGGATCCTTCTATACCGTTGCAGGCGTAATGGCTTATCGAAATAACCAGGCACATTGATCCATGACCTTCTTATCGAACGTGTTTCGACGCAAGCCTGACCCCAAAAAAATTGAGCCCTTGGTCCGCCGTACCTCCCCAAAACGCGCAAAGTCTCGTGAAGAAAATGCTGAAGATCTTGCGCTCACCGAGGACCCTGAGAAGCAACGTGCCCGTCATCGCTTAATCGGTGCAGTCACACTGGTATTAATCGCGGTAATTGGTTTGCCACAAATTTTGGATCAGCAACCGAAGACCGTAGCTAATGATATTACGGTGCAAATCGTGAGCAACTTGCCCAATCCGGCGGCAGGTGTGCTGAGTGTCGAGCCCGATAAAAAAGCAACGGTGGAAGAGAAATCAGAACTAAAACCAAAACCCGAAATCGCCCCACCAACACCAGCGCCTACTGCTAGTGCTCTCGTGGTAGCACCAAAGCCAACTAGCCCAGCCCCCACAAACTCCAATATTGCGAGCAAAAGTTTGGGCTTAGCTCCCGGCGAAGAGTTGGTGAGCACCAGCAAAGAGCCTGCCGGCTCAGCCGATGCGAAAGTGGCTGCGAATGGCAAGTTTGTGATTCAGATTGGGGCCTTTGCTTCTGAAGAGCGTGCCAATGGTTGGGTTGCCAAGTTAAAAGAGAGCAAAATTCCGTATTACGTTCTGACCCGCAATAACGCCGAGGGTGTGAAGCTCTATTTGCTACGAGCTGGTCCCTTTACTGAGCGCCAAGAAGCGGAATCTGCCGAGAAACGAATCCGCTCACTCGGCTTAAGTCCTCGCATCGTTGAGTTGAACAAGAGCTAATCATGCAATCCCTTAGCGTAACTCAACTAACAACCTTGGATTATTTTGCGATTGGCATCTTGATAATTTCAGCAGTGGTTGGCTTGTGGCGCGGATTTTTTCGGGAGATCATTGCCCTTGTGGCCTGGTTTGCCGCTGCGTGGCTGGCTTACCATTTCTGTAATTATTTGGCGACCGAATGGCTCTCGGCATTCATTCCCAATGAAACCGCTCGCTTGGTTAGTGCTTTCCTTCTAATTTTTGTGTTCGTTCTAATTGCAGCTGGTCTGTTGGCTCGCGCCTTTCAATCCTTACTCTCGAACGCAGGATTAACCTTGGTTGATCGATTCTTTGGTTTACTGTTTGGTTTTGTGCGGGGCGCTTTGGTATTGGTCGTATTGAGCACACTGGGTGCGCTCACTGGTGCACAGGAGACGCAGGCATGGCAGGCTTCTGCAATTCGGCCAGTGCTTGAGCAGGGAACGGGCTTGATCCGTTCATGGTTACCGGAAAACTGGGCGAAGCAGTTAAATGCAATTTCAATGACCGATCGTTCCCGATCGGCAAGGGGCTAACTATGTGTGGTGTTGTCGGAACGATTTCGCATCGACCTGTAAACCAACTCTTGTATGACGCCTTGCTCCTGTTGCAGCATCGCGGACAGGATGCAGCTGGGATTGCCACTATGAACGGTAATTCATTTGCAATGCACAAGGCCAATGGTCTGGTGCGCGACGTGTTCCGTACTCGCAATATGCGTAGTCTCGTGGGTAATGCTGGGATCGGACAGGTGCGCTATCCCACCGCTGGATCGGCTAGTAGTGAAGAAGAGGCGCAACCGTTTTATGTCAGCGCACCCTTTGGCATCATCCTCGCGCACAACGGCAATCTAACCAATGCTCCGATGCTTCGTAGCGAAATGGCCTATCGTGATCGTCGCCATATCAACACGAGCTCCGATACCGAGGTCTTACTCAATGTGCTCGCCGATGAGCTGCAAAAAGAGACCAATAGCGCCGCACTAGATGATGAATCAATCTTTAAAGCCGTCGCAGGACTTAACAAGCGGGTGAAGGGATCGTATGCTGTTGTGTCACTGATTGCTGGATTTGGTTTATTGGCATTTCGGGATCCATTCGGGATTCGTCCTCTGTGCATTGGTAAGGTTGATACGCCCGATGGACCCGAGTGGATGCTGGCCTCGGAATCCGTTGCACTTGAAGGCTTAGGCTATACCTTTGTGCGCGATGTGGCGCCGGGTGAGGCGATCTACATTGATCTTGATGGGAACTTTCATACGCGGCAATGCACCCCTAACGCGAGTCTCAACCCCTGTATTTTTGAATACGTCTACTTAGCCCGTCCTGACTCAACGATCGATGGCGTGACCGTCTACAACGTGCGGATGCGTATGGGTGACTACTTGGCAGAGAAGATTCGCTCAGAGACCGACATTAGCAAAATTGATGTGGTGATGCCAATTCCTGACTCTAGTCGACCTGCTGCGCTTCAAGTGGCAAAGCGCTTGGGCATCTCGTATCGCGAAGGATTTTTTAAGAACCGCTACATTGGTCGCACCTTTATCATGCCTGGTCAAGCAGTGCGTAAGAAATCTGTGCGCCAGAAATTAAATGCAATGCGCATCGAGTTTAAGGATAAGACCGTCTTAATTGTGGATGACTCGATTGTGCGTGGTACCACCTCGTATGAGATTGTGCAGATGGCACGCGAGTCGGGTGCTAAGAAAGTAATCTTTGCGTCTGCCGCGCCACCAGTGCGCTTTCCCAATGTCTACGGCATTGATATGCCAACCCGCAGCGAACTGGTCGCGTATGGTCGCACCCATGATGAGATTAATGATCTGATTGGAGCTGACCAACTGATTTACCAAAACGTTGAGGATATGAAAAAAGCCGTTCAAGACATCAACCCCAACATCAAAAATTTTGAGGCTTCGTGCTTTGATGGTCATTACATTACGGGCGATATCACCGAGGCGTATTTAGATGCGCTCGAAGCAGCACGCAATATTGCGAACAAGGAAGAGGATCGCAAGAGTGATCCCAGCGACTTTGCACACTCGCAATTGCATTTGCATCTAGCCAACGGAGACTAAACAACAGTTGTGGCATTTGCGGCATGCTCTGCGTGACAGTCCGTCATTTACCTGTCAAACTTGATCTGTTATGAAAAAAAACGTACGTCCCATACCCAATCTCAAAACCTTGGCACCTGAGACCATAGCAGTTCGGGCCGGAACCCGTCGTTCAAGCGATTATCAGGAACACTCCGAGGCGATGTTTTTGACCTCGAGCTTTTGCTTTAACTCGGCTGAAGAAGCAGAGTATGGCTTTGCCCATGCCGATCAAGGATTTATTTATTCACGGTTTACCAATCCAACGGTCAGCATGTTTCAGGATCGTCTCGCAGCACTCGAAGGTGGCGAAGCATGCATTGCCACATCCTCAGGAATGGCTGCGATTCTGACCGCGGCAATGGCGCATCTACAAGCAGGTGATCATGTGGTGTGCTCAAAATCAGTCTTTGGGGCAACAACGCAATTGTTCTCCTCGATTCTGAGTCGCTTTGGCATTACGACCAGCTACGTAGCAATTGCTGACCTAAAGGCATGGCAAGCAGCGGTGCAAAGTAATACGAAGCTCTTTTATCTGGAGACCCCATCCAATCCTCTAACGGAGATTGCTGATATTGCGGGGATTGCGAAGATTGCCAAGAAAGCAAAGGCTCTATTAGTGGTGGACAACTGTTTTTGTACCCCAGCCTTGCAAAAGCCTCTGGCGCTTGGCGCCGACGTGGTGATTCATTCGGCGACCAAGTACCTCGATGGGCAAGGGCGGGTCGTGGGCGGTGCGATTGTGGGTAGCCGTGATTTTATGATGGGGAAAGTATTTCCATTTGTACGTACTGCAGGACCGACACTCTCTGCATTTAATGCTTGGGTATTTCTCAAAGGGCTTGAGACCTTAGAGCTGAGAATGCAAGCGCAAAGTGCGAACGCCTTGGCATTGGCGCAGTGGTTAGAAAAACAAGTGGGGGTTGAGCGGGTTTATCACCCTGGCCTAAAGAGTCATCCCCAACATGCCTTAGCAAAGCGCCAGCAGAAAGCAGGCGGACCGATTGTGTCATTTGTTCTCAAGGGTGGCAAAAAGGCGGCGTACAAGTTGATTAATCAAACACGCCTGTGTTCAATTACGGCCAATCTTGGCGATACTCGTACTACGATTACGCATCCAGCCAGCACAACCCATGCCCGCATTACACCGCAAGCGCGCAAGGATGCCGGCATCGTTGATGGCTTGGTGCGCATTGCTGTTGGTCTTGAGAA